>NZ_JBFRIY010000014.1:0-136880 GCF_041468565.1 Shewanella sp. 10N.286.54.B9 | reverse complement strand
AAAGCTTAGCTGGCTAAGTGAAAAGCTCATAACACCGTAATAGAAGCATTGAATCGAACCCAAAGGGCCGCGTTTCTTGGCTATTTTTACTGTGTTGTAGACTATTTGTGGAGAATAACTAAACGGCATAGCCTCCGCCTTGTCAAAATAGCCAATAAACTGCGGCAAAAACAACCGTGAAAGATCAACAGCCCCTAGTCATAAAAGAATAAACTGTGGTAAAAAAACCGTGCAAGAACGCCTCCCCCTAGTGTCGCCAAAAGTCGCTTAGCACAATCATTTGATTGTGCTTTTTTGTAACCACCACCAGTTCATCGTATTTTTCTAATGAATAGTTATTGCACCAACAACAAACATCCATTAGAATAATCTCATGGATGTTTTTACGGTTTATAGAATTATGACGGCTTACCTTTCTCCTTCACTGGCATTACTGCTTTTATCGTTGCTACCCAATCTGGCATTTTCTGCTTTGGCTGGTGAAGCACCTGCGGTCAACAATGATTCAACGGTAATGGTTAGCTACCAGCCCTACCCTAATTGGGTTGCGTTAGATGCCGTTATAGAGCCGACTAAAGCAGCTACAGTCTCTGCGCAAACATCTGGACGGATCGTAAAACTCAATTACGATGTCAATGATATTGTCGCTGAAAATGCGGCTCTGCTAGAGATAACCAGTAAAGAGCAAGGTGCGCAGTTGGCCAGCGCTGAAGCTGAGTATGCCAAAGCTAATGCTCAAAATATTGAAGCGCAAGCACAATTGAAACGTTATAAAACCCTCTTTCCTCAAGGTGCGATATCTGAAGGTTCGATGGATGAAGCCGAGGCAAATGCCAAGTCAACGCAGCAAGCAGTAAGCGCCGCTAAAGCTGGGATAATTCAAGCAACCGAATCGTTAAAGTACACAGCTGTCAGTGCACCTTTTGCTGGTGTCGTCACCAAAAGACATGTCGAGCAAGGTGAAACGGTTAGTCCTGGGCAAGCACTCTACTCTGGTTACTCTTTAAAACAGATGCGCGCTGTCACGCAAGTCCCCCAACGCTATATCAATGCTTTGAAATCACATCCTCAATTCAAACTCACCTTGGCAGATGGCACCGAGGTAATAAGTGACAAATTAAATCTGTTTAGCTTTGTAGACCCAGTCAGTCACAGCTATAAAGTGCGCATTGAGCTTCCGAATAACATCGACGGTCTGATTCCTGGTAGCTTGATTAAAGCACAATTTGTCAGTGGTCAGCGACAGACGATGTTTATTCCGGGATCAGCACTGATCACCATCAACGATCTGACGGGCGTCTACTTGCAGCAAAATGACAAATGGGTACTCAATCAGATCAGGTTAGGTCAACAAGATGGTGATAGCTTTGAAGTCTTAGCAGGCCTATCCAACGGTGATGTTATTGCAACAGATGCTTATCAAACCTTATTGCGCTTGCAAAAGCAGTCTAAGCCATAAGGAGCTAAGAAGATGACGGATAAAAATAATTTAGGGATCTCAGGCAGAATTGCTGTAGCTTTTCAGCTCAGTGCTATTACCCCCTTACTGGCATTACTGGCTTTACTGCTTGGCCTCTTCGCTGTGGTAGTCACTCCTAAAGAGGAAGAGCCACAAATTGATGTTACGTTTGCTGACGTTTATATTCCTTTTACTGGCGCGTCACCTGCTGAAGTTGAAAGTTTAGTCACCCTACCAACCGAGCAAATAATTTCAGAGCTAAAAGGCATTGATACTCTTTACTCATTCTCGCAGCCAGATGGCGCGATGTTTATCGTCATCTTTGAAGTGGGTGTAGCCAGAAACGACGCTATCGTTAAACTCTATAACCAAATATATGCCAATTTGGACAAATTGCCCTTAAATGCAGGTGTGGGTGAACCACTGATTAAACCTCGTGGCATTGATGATGTGCCTATTGTCAGTTTAACCCTTTGGTCAAAAGATACCGCGATATCAGCAGAGCAACTCACTCATGTTGCCAACGGTTTAGAAACCGAACTTAAAAGGATCCCTGGAACGCGGGAGATAAATTCAGTCGGTTCGCAACAGCTAACCGTCAATGTCCGTATTGATCCGATTAAAATGAACTACTACGGCGTCTCTTATGATGAAATCAATAATCGATTAAGCAGTAATAACCATGTCTCTATGCCTGCTTCTCTGGTACAGCAAAATCAACAGATTAAAGTACAAACAGGCCAGTTCATCAACAGTATTGATGATGTCAAACAGTTGGTGATTGCTATTCGCAAAGACAGTGATGCTCAAGCTGCGCCGGTTTTTCTCGCTGATATTGCTGACATCACTTTAAAAGCAGATATTCCGACTCAGACTGCATGGCATGGCGATAAAGACAATATCTACCCCGCCGTCACCATTGCCATTGGCAAGCAACCTGGCGTTAACGCCGTTGATATCGCCGATACCATTATTGAACGCCTCGATAAAGTCGATAATATTTTATTGCCTGACGCCGTCAATATTTCAGTATCTCGTAACTACGGCGAAACCGCTGGCAATAAAGCTAACACACTTATTTTAAAGCTGATTTTTGCAACCTCTGCAGTAGTGGTGTTAGTACTACTCACCATGGGCTTTAGAGAAGCATTAGTGGTTGGCATTGCTATTGTCATTACGCTTGCGCTGACCTTATTTGCCTCTTGGGCTTGGGGTTTTACCTTAAATCGGATCTCACTGTTCGCCCTTATCTTCTCGATCGGAATATTGGTGGATGACGCCATTGTGGTGGTAGAGAACATTCATCGTCATATGGCGATGGGTAAAAGAAGCTTTAGCGAGCTCATCCCCATTGCTGTAGACGAAGTCGGTGGACCAACCATTCTGGCGACCTTTACTGTCATTGCAGCATTGTTACCAATGGCATTTGTATCAGGACTTATGGGACCCTATATGAGCCCTATTCCGATAAATGCCAGTATGGGCATGCTCATCTCTCTTGCCGTTGCCTTTATGGTAACTCCTTGGCTCAGCCGTAAACTGTTAAAACACGAAGAAAGTCAGGCTGGTAATAAGACGACGAAGCAAGAAACTGATCACGACGGTTTAATGATACGCACCTTTAACCGTTTAATTGGACCGTTTGTAACGGGCATTAATGCTAGAAAGGCGCGCTTTGGTTTAGCCGCCGGGATCTTCGTCCTGATCGCTATTGCCGTTGCACTGCCTATCGGTAAGTTAGTGGTTCTGAAAATGCTGCCTTTTGACAACAAGTCTGAATTTCAGATTATGGTCGATCTACCAGAAGGTACGCCAGTAGAACAAACCCAGAGAACCTTAAAAGCACTCGCGCAGCACTTAAACACTGTTGAGGAAGTTGATAACTATCAAATCTATGCAGGCACCAGCGCACCAATGAATTTTAATGGCTTAGTACGCCACTACTTTCTACGACAAACCCAGGAACTTGGTGACATTCAAGTCAACCTAGTTGATAAACAACATAGAGACAGAGACAGCCACAGTATTGCTCTTGCTGTTAGAGGGCCGCTGCAGCAGATAGCTAAGCAATATAACGCCAATGTCAAAGTAGTAGAAGTGCCACCTGGGCCACCTGTTTGGTCACCAATCCTCGCTGAAGTTTATGGCCCCAGTGAAGCGATTAGAGAAAAAGCAGCCAACCAATTACAAGACCTATTCCATCAAACTACTGATGTTGTAGATATCGATATCTACCTACCTGCAGCGCAGGCCAAGTGGCAAGTTAATATAGATAGAAGCAAAGCGAGCTTGCTTGGCGTTGAATATAGCCAAGTGGTCGATCTCGTGGCCACCAGCGTTGGCGGTAAAGATATTAGTTACATGCATATGCCCAAGCAAAAATACCCTGTTCCTATACGTATACAGCTGAAAGAAGCAGATAAGTTCAACTTAGAGCAGGTAATGAACCTCACGATTAAAAACAGTGAAGGTCAAGCGATTGCGATGTCTGAGTTATTGCATATTCAACAAGGTACTATCGATGCACCAATAATCCATAAAAATATGATCCCGATGATCATGGTGGTTGCCGATATGGCTGGCCCACTCGATAGTCCGCTATACGGTATGTTTGATATGGTCGGTAAAATAAACGCCGCTGACGGCCTTGGCTTTGAACAGCACTATATTAATCAACCGACCGGGCTCGACAGCGTCGCAATACTGTGGGATGGCGAATGGAAAATCACTTATGAAACATTTCGAGATATGGGGATTGCTTACGCTGTCGGCATGATTGCAATATACTTACTGGTCGTCGCACAGTTTAAGTCTTATACCGTGCCCCTCATCATAATGGCACCTATCCCGCTGACCGTGATAGGTGTTATGCCTGGCCATGCTTTACTTGGCGCACAGTTCACAGCAACCTCGATGATCGGCATGATTGCGCTTGCAGGAATAATCGTTCGAAATTCAATCCTGCTGGTCGATTTCATTCACCAAGAAACGGCTGCAGGCGTACCGTTTGAACAAGCCGTTATTCACTCCGGCGCAGTGCGAGCCAAGCCTATTATGCTGACGGGAATGGCCGCCATGATCGGTGCCCTTTTCATTCTCGACGACCCTATTTTCAATGGCTTAGCGATCAGTCTTATTTTCGGCATATTAGTTTCGACATTGCTGACGTTAGTGGTAATCCCAGTCCTTTACTACGCGGTGATGAGAAAGCGCTATCAATAACCCGTTGTTATACCGCGTGCCTATAGTCGGCACGTAGTATCAAATTAAAGTAACTTTAACACTGTGAGAGGTAACACTATGTCTTTAGAACGCGCCATAATGGCTTTTGCTGGAATGATGATCTTGCTTTCACTAGCCTTAACCTTATGGGTTAATCACAACTTCGTCTGGTTAACCGTATTTGTTGGGGCAAACTTAACTCAGAGTGCCTATACTGGGTTTTGTCCTGCTGCAATGGTGTTGAAGAAACTCGGCTTTAAAACTGAAGCACAATTAGCAACAGAAAGTTAGTGGAGATAGATGTTAATATGTAAAAAAGCAAGAGCTGTTAACCAGTTATCGATATAATGCTCTATCAACCAGTTTTAAATTATTATAAAAAGGAAAATTGATGAGTAAGATGCTTAGACAACAGTCTCTAAAATCAAATGCCATTGTTTTTGTGGTAGTAGCTGCTTTACTATTTATGTTTAGCAAACTCGCACTTGCTGCAGATCAAGATGCTGAGCAAGCTTGGCAAAAGATTGATGCCGGCGCTTTAGTTGTCGATGTACGAACCGCAGAAGAGTTTCAGCAGGGTCATCTACCCAACGCTATCAATATTCCTTTTGAGCAGATAACAACTGTATTTGCAGATAGAAAAATTGCTAAAGACAAATCAGTGGTTGTGTACTGCCGCAGTGGTCGCCGTAGCGGTATTGCTAATGAAGCACTGAACAGTGCCGGCTACACTAACATCTATAATGGTGGCGGTTACCAAACGCTAAAGCAGCAACACAAATAACTCAGCTTGCTACATACCCCGTTCTGAGGCCACATATTGTGGCCTTTGCTTTTAATAATCCCCCTCGATACCAAAGCTAGCAAAGGCTATAACACTAAAATCAATGCTTTTCACAACCCTAACCAGATCATTACACCTAAAAATACTGCAATTCCAGTGGATAACCCCGCAAAAACGTTCGATAACGAATACTAACCTGCCCCATCAATTCCAAATAAGTATAAGTTATTACTAAAGTTGCATTCTTATTTATAACTGAAACATCAATAACTTACTTATAAACTTCTATGTGAAAAGTAAATGGATACTAAATACAATAATAATGAGGCGTTTAGCCAAAAGCATAAATAGCTGTTACTAATGACTTTTAAGTCAAATAAAGCCACCTAACAAGAATAACAATTCACGTAAAGAATTCTATCCACATTTTTATGAAAGCCCTTTCATTGATTCACAATTATTTTACAACTGTAACAACTGTAGATACATTCTTAATCGCAGCCAGTCCTCGGATTGGTAACTGCAAATACTATAAGAAACAACCAAATATCCTGATTAACATGGAAGACAGTTATGACTACAAGTAAAGTAACAACAGCATTAAGCCTGTCCGTTCTGGCACTTTCGATCTCAGCAAGTGTTAACGCAGCTCCTTCATTCACTCCTGGTTTACACAACAGTGCCGCACAATTGAATAGCGAAAACCCGCTACCTAAGCGTTATATCGTTAAATTTAAAACGGCAGATGCAGCAGCTGGATTTTCAATGGCCACAAACGCTATTGACGATGCAGAATATCAACCACGAGCTAACGAAGTCTTTTCTCACTTCCGTGCGCTAAACAGCGTCTCAGCCAAAGAGATGAAGCGCATTGGTCGCAGTAATAGCTATACCGTTAAGTTAGATAGCAAAAATATTCAAGCACTAAGATTCCGTGCCGACGTTGATTATGTAGAAGAAGATGTGCCTCGTCGCCTGCTAAGTGAAACCACGCCTTGGGGTCAAACCTATGTTGGTGCAACGACGTTAAGTGATAGTCAAGCGGGTAACCGCACCATCTGTATTATTGACTCTGGCTACGACCGAGGTCATAACGATCTTAATGCCAACAATGTAACTGGCACGAATAACTCAGGAACAGGTAACTGGTTTGATCCTGGTGCAGGTAATGCTCATGGTACTCACGTAGCCGGAACCATAGCAGCAATCGCCAATAATGAAGGTGTGGTTGGTGTAATGCCAAACCAAAATGCCAATATTCATGTCATTAAAGTGTTTAACGCATCAGGTTGGGGATACTCATCATCTCTAGTGTCTGCCGTTGACACTTGTGTGAACAATGGCGCCAACGTAGTGACCATGAGTTTAGGTGGTGCAAGCTCTAGTAACACAGAGCGAAATGCCCTTGCTGCTCATGAAAGCAATGGCGTATTACTTATCGCTGCCGCGGGTAACGATGGTAATAGCACTCACAGCTACCCTGCATCTTATGATGCTGTAATGTCAGTAGCTGCAGTTGATAGCAATAAAGACCATGCCGCATTTTCGCAATATACCAACCAAGTTGAAATCTCTGGTCCTGGTGAAGCAATCCTTTCAACCGTGACTCGCGGTGAAGGTCGTTTAGCCGATATCACCATTGGTGGTCAGTCATATTTCGACAACGGTGTGGTACCGCACAACCGCTATGTTCAATCTGGATCGAGCCACGTGCCAACTCCTCTTATTGGTAGCGCTACCGCTACGCTCGCTGAATGTACAGTAAACGGTAGTACTTTCAATTGTGGCAACATGAGCAACAAAATTTGTCTGGTTGAACGTGTAGGCAACCAAGGTGCTAGCTACCCAGAAATTGACGCTGTTAAAGCCTGTAACTCAGCTGGCGCCAGTGGCGTTATTGTTTACAGTAATACTACCCTTCCTGGTTTGCAGAATCCTTTCTTAGTCGATAGCAATAACGATGCGCCTATCGTATCGGTGTCGGTTGATCGTGCTACTGGTCTTGCTCTGCGTAATCAAATCGGCGCGACAGTAACTGTCGAAAATACAGATAATGAAGATTACGAATACTACAACGGTACATCAATGGCTACGCCGCATGTATCTGGTGTAGCGACACTGGTTTGGAGTCATCATACAGAATGTAGCGCAGCACAAGTACGCGCAGCACTTAACGCAACAGCGGAAGATTTAGAAACAGCGGGTCGCGATAACAATACAGGCTATGGTCTAGTTGATGCTGTTGCAGCAAAAGCTTATCTCGATGAGTCTTGTACTGGTCCAACCGACCCGGGTACTGGTGGCAGCGACAACGTGCTCGTTAATGGCGTGACTAAGTCAAACTTAGCGGGTGCGAGCTCTGATGAACTTCATTATTCAATTGATGTTCCAGCGGGCGCAACCGACTTGAGCTTTGCTATGAGCGGCGGTACAGGTGATGCTGACCTTTATGTTCAATATGGAGCAGCACCGACCACAGCAACCGGTGGTTATGATTGCCGTCCATGGAAAACAGGCAACAACGAGTCATGCCCAATCGACACCGTACAATCTGGTACTTACTATGTGATGATTCAAGGCTATAGCGCATTTAGCGGTGTGAATCTTGTTGCTAACTTTACAGAAGATAATGGCGGTGGCACTGGTGGAACGGGCGGAGCTGCAACTTACACCAATAACAGTAGCTACAGCATTCCAGACAATAGCAGCGCCGGTGTCACTAGTACTATCGCCGCAGCACGTACGGGTGATTCTGGAACCGTTACCGTGAAAGTCAACATTAGCCATACTTATATTGGTGATTTGCAAGTCGAGCTTCATAGCCCAAGTGGCCAAGTAGCGGTATTGCATGACAATGCAGGTGGCAGTGCTAACGACATAGTAAAAACCTATACCGTTGATATGACGGGTGCGGACTCTGCAGGTAATTGGCAGCTAAAAGCCGTAGACAGTGCAAGACGCGATACCGGTACAATCAACTCGTGGGAGCTAAGCTTCCAGTAACCCTAGCGCGATTGTTAATTGTGTATTTTGAGAGCCTTAGTTAAAGGCTCTCTTTTTTTGCGCTGCATTGATAACATTTTCGCTGATAAAACTGATATAATTATTGCAATAGCATCTGCAATGAACATACATCATGACCCAAGTAAACAACCCATTACACGGTATTAAGCTAGAAGCCTTACTGACTGACCTCGTCGAACATTATGGCTGGGAAGAGCTTGGCGAGCGTATCAACGTGCGCTGCTTCAAACATGACCCAAGTATCAAATCAAGCCTAAGATTTCTGCGTAAAACTCTTTGGGCGAGAGAGAAAGTCGAGTACCTCTACCTTAAAATGAATAAGCTACCTTTGCCTGCTAGAAAGCCTAGAGAAGATGGCTATCAAGCCAGTGATAAGACATTGCGCGCAGCAAAGATTAAAGCCGCAGATAGACCAAGCACAGACTCAGATGATGACTCTCAAGTAAATGCCAATATCTGGGGCAGTTAACACTGATTACAATCAAGAGTAAAAAGGCTTAACAATCTGTATTGTTAAGCCTTTTTATTTAATACCTATTGATATAATTAATTATTGTAGTTATATCGGGAAATCAAAAATAAGTCGCCAAACCTGCACGCCATCACCCGCACGATAACTCACACCAAATCGACTCATATTGAACAGATCCCATCCCACTGGTTTGGAGAAAGCTAAGGTGATCCCAGCTTCAAAACTGTTGGTCACTAATACATCCTCTTCAAAGGGCGTTACAAATCTAAGCTTGTCAAAATACCAGTAACCTGCGAAAAAAATCCTAGGTTCAACACCAACATCAGCCACTTGAAAATGCAAGTTAGTGCCAATATCAAGCCCAGATTGAATCGCCGAATAAGTTTCATTGGGACCATCATCAAGGCTGTTATATCCGGCAAAGAATATACGATTGACCCAAACTGGCTTGCTCTCTTTAAGTTCGAAATCAAGTAAGCTCGACATGCCTGCTGAATAGATAATGACATCGTTGCCATTGGTGGTATTAGTACCGATCCCTAAGTCCGCGTAGGTTTGAAACTCATGGGTATCGGAGGTATTTATGCGATATTCGATGCCAGGGGTAAACGTCGCAGTCCCAACACTACTGGGAAAATCACCTTCTGGGAGATCGCTCCAGGTAAAGTTAAAAAAACCCAATGATAATGGAGTGCGCAGCACTAAGGATTCTGTTTCAGTGCGCTCGAGATCGAAACTAATTGGAATATTGACTACCGTTGCGTTTTGCCCGGCGGTGCGGTAAATACCGCTGCCTAAATAGTTAGCAAAAGCATAATGGCTGTAATCCGTTTCAGCATTAACAGGGAGTGTAAAAAGCAACAGTAAAACTGAAAGGGAACGCACAAGGGCCATCATTAAAAATTAACTTAACTGGTCTCTAATTGAATAGCCCTGAATATAGCGGTATAACCTTGAAAAAGCCACGGTTAATGTAGCTTAGTCTTTATCTTCCTCGGTAAAGTGATGCTCAGACATCATATGACCCAATTCAGTAGATTTAGTCTTTAGGTAGCCTTCGTTATAACGATTTTTACCGACTTGCAGTGGAACACGCTCAACAACCTCTAGCCCAAAGCTTTGCATCGCTTTTACTTTTCTAGGGTTATTGGTCATTAACCTGACTTTACTGACACCGATCTGCTCCATCATTGGAATGATCATGTCATATTTACGCATATCTGCAGCAAATCCAAGGCGCTCATTGGCCTCTACGGTATTTGCGCCGCCATCTTGCAGCTCGTAAGCACGGATTTTATTGAGTAATCCAATACCCCGCCCTTCTTGGCGTAGATATAGAATAAACCCTTGTCCTGCTTCCGCTATATTCTGCATTGCTGTTTGTAATTGGAAACCACAATCACAACGCAAACTAAAAAGCGCATCACCGGTTAAGCACTCAGAGTGAATACGGCCTAAAATAGGACTTTCGGCATCAAATACGCCTAATGTCAGCGCAACATGCTCTTTACCTGTCTCGCTATCTTCAAAGCCATGCATTTCAAAAACACCCCAAGGTGTTGGCAATTTAGAAGACGCGACATATTTAATCGACATGATAAAACCTTAACGACAACTCTCATTCCCTGAGACTGCTGAAATCCTAATAACGATATTAATTTCAAACCAAACTTGCTGAAGAATTTGATCTAATGTTAAACATTTCAGTGAACAGGATTACGTTAGACAAATTACAAAGCATTTCAGCGCAGCATAAGCTGCGCATCTATACATAACCTTGAAGCGGCTCACTAAATGAATAACTTACCAGGCAATTAGCCTAAAATTCTTTCGGTGCAAAGCCTGTTACTTGCTTTATGCCCATTTCGCGACCAAGTGCGGTCATCGGATGCACAACCACCAAACCACGAACTGACTTCTTCAACTTACCCATGTCAGCTTGTTCGGCTTTGGTCAATACACGGCTAAATTTGAGGTCTTTAACCGACGCACCTTCTTTACCTAGCTCACGATTCTGCTGATTTTTAACATTCGCTATGCGCTTAGTTAACGTAGCAATTTCACGTTTAAATTGGATTATGACCCCAGGATCATCACGCTTTTCAGCTGCTGCTAACTTACGACGAAATTTGTCGAGCTTATCGTTGAGCGTTTGCAGCTCCTGCTTTAAATTCATTTACAAACCTTAAATTCAAATCTAAATAACTTATCTAGAAACAAAAACAGCCTCAAATTATCTTGACGCTGTTTATCATTATTGCCTCATTATAACAGCATATAGTGCAATATTACCTAGGTTTATGCCTAGCTTATCTTAGATAATGGATAACTTGGTTACTGCTACCCCTAAAAACTAAACTTGGATCGGCAAGAGATTGCTCAAATTTGCCATCAACGACCACATTAACCAACTCAACAATGGCTTGCTGCTCGGCGGTTAACTCATCAAGCAGATAGCCTGTCCACAACCAAATATCTTTACCGGGACATTGTGCTTTAACTCGCCTGACGAGCTCAAGTATGGCGTTGAGGTTACCTGGAAATAATGGGTCACCGCCTGACAAAGAAAGGCCACGCCTTTTTATCCGGCTGTCATTGAGATCGTCGATAATGGTTTGCATCATCTGCTCATCAAACAAGTGACCAGAGCATGGATTCCAAGTTGACTGATTATAGCAACCTCGACATTGGTGCTCACAGCCAGAAACAAACAGCGTCGCTCGAGTCCCCGGACCATTAATAACATCGGTTTGATAGTATTGATGATAATGCATAAAAATCTCTTTGTAGATAACAAAAAGGCGCCTATGAGAGCACCTTATTTGATTGACTGCACACGCTAGATTAAAGGTGCTTGATGCGGCGCTTAACTTCTTCTTGCTTACCATAGTTAAATGGTCTCGCATCAGGGCTGCCCAGATAGCCACACACTCGGCGTGTTACCGACACTCTGCTAGGTTCATGGTTGCCACATTTAGGACAGGTAAAACCCTTGCTGGTACAGCTAAATTCACCAGTAAAGCCACAGTCATAGCACTCATCAATCGGTGTATTAGTGCCGTAATAAGGCACTCTTGAATAGCTGTAGTCCCAGACATTTTCCAATGCTTCAATGTTGTTCTGCATATTTGGAAACTCGCCATAACAGATAAATCCGCCGTTCGCGATTTCAGGGTAAGGCTGCTCAAAGTCAATCTTATCGTACGGGTTAACTTGCTTTTCAACATCCAAATGGAAACTGTTGGTGTAGTAACCTTTAGCCGTTACCCCATCAACTACGCCGAATACTTTGGCATCAAGATTACAGAAACGGCTACACAAGTTTTCACTAGGTGTGCTGTATAAACTAAAAGCGTAACCAGATTCTGCTTTCCATTTGTCAGTTGCCGCTTTTAAGTATTGAATCACTTCAATTGCTTTTGCACGCAACTGAGCGTTGTCATATAGATGCGTTTCGGTGCCATAAAGCGCGTTTATGGTTTCATGCAAACCAATATAACCCAGTGAAATTGAAGCGCGGCCATTTTTAAATATCTCAGAGATATCATCATCAGCGCGCAAACGAACGCCACATGCGCCTTCCATGTAAAGAATTGGGGCTACTCGTGCTTTAACACCTTCTAAACGTTCTATTCGGGTATCTAGCGCTTTGCGAGCAATGGTTAAACGCTTATCTAAAATCCGGTAGAATTCAGCTTCATCGCCTTTAGCTTCAAGCGCAACGCGTGGCAAGTTCAAACTCACAACACCGAGGTTGTTGCGTCCTTCATGCACCAACTCGCCATCTTCTTCAAAGGTACCGAGGAAGCTACGGCAACCCATAGGGGTTTTAAATGAACCAGTCACCTTCTCAACTTGTTCGTAGTTGAGGATATCTGGATACATACGCGTAGTGGCACACTTCAATGCAAGCTGCTTTATATCGTAGTTGCAGTCACCGTCTTTGTGGTTAATACCATCGCGAATGGCAAAAACAAGCTTAGGGAATACTGCCGTTTTGCGGTTTTTACCTAATCCAGCAATACGTACTTTCATCATCGACTGTTGAATAAGTCGAGACTCCCACGAAGTCCCCAACCCAAAACCAAAGGTCACAAATGGCGTTTGGCCATTGGCGGTATGCAAGGTGTTGACTTCGTATTCGAGTGACTGGAATGCATCATGACACTCTTTTTCGGTCAACGAGGTAGCAAATGCTTTGGCATCTGTAATGCCCCAAGTCAATGCCACTTGGTAATGTTTGTCATAGCTTTTGGCAACGAAAGGCGCTAACACTTCATCGATACGGTTAATGGTTGTACCGCCATAGATATGGCTAGCAACCTGAGCAATAATCTGCGCAGTAACTGCTGTTGCTGTTGAAATCGATTTAGGCGTTTCAATCTCAGCGTTGCCCATCTTAAAGCCTTTGGTCAACATACCACTGAGATCGATCAGCATACAGTTGAACATAGGGAAGAATGGTGCGTAGTCTAAGTCATGATAGTGAATTTCGCCCGACTCGTGAGCGGCAACCACATCTTTTGGCAAAATATGACATTTGGCGTAGTGCTTAGCCACAATACCCGCTAATAGATCGCGCTGAGTTGGGATTACTTTTGAATCTTTATTGGCATTTTCATTGAGCAGCGCTGCATTGCTCTGCTCAACAAGACCACGGATCTCTTTATTTAGTCGGCTACTAACTTCGCGCTTTATATCTCGATCATGGCGGTATTCTATGTATACTCGCGCCAATGATTTATAAGGCCCTTCCATCAATAAATTTTCGACGGCATCTTGCAAATCGTGAATGTTTATTTCATCTAACATAGCGACAGAATCGGCAGCATTTTTTGCTACTTTTTCTGCATAGGCGCTATCATCAATACCTGCCGAGTTAGCAGCTGCTATCACTGCATCTTTAATCCTTGTTTCGTCAAAAGGCGTACGGTAACCATCCCGTTTAATAACCACTGGCATTGTATAGCTCCTATTTAGCATTATCCACAAGCAACACTACATATAGTATTACTTTAAATCAAAATCACAATATGTGGCGCATTAAGCTATAAAAAGACAACTAGTACTTTGATCCAGATCATTATTTTACACAACGAAGATAATAAGAAAAAATAACTGGGGACAATCCCGCTTATCTAAAATAATGCCCTTGACGATGGCAATTAAGACCGCTAGTAGCAGGATAAAATTGGGATAAATTGTGGATAAAAACATAGGTGGCTAAAATGCTTTAGTTTAACTCTCTGCTACAACAGTAGGAATTCGTTTTAACCGGCATTAAAGCCCAAATATACCGCCTTTCACACGGTGAAGTAACGCTTAGCATGCAGTGATATTGTTCTTTTACAAGGGCAATTGAATTCGAACAAATTCTAAGCTCGAAAGACCAACAGCCCCTAATGACAACCTATGAATGTCGCTTTAAAAAACCAAACACTTTTTAATGCTGCTTTGCCAGTGCCAAATAACTATTTAGTTGGCCTGTTGCCTGTTGATGTTCACCCGTCATAGAGGCCAGTTGCATTAACGACTTAATCCCTTGATATTGGTTTTTTTGTTGATCAGTCAGTGGCCTATCAGATTCCAATAGTGCAGTGATCTCGCTTGCCACTCGATTCGCCTTTTGAGCTATCACTGGCGATTGAATCGCATCCATCGTGCCCATCACCCATTTTGCTTCATCTAAGATGCCGGCTAACTCTCTATCTTCTTTGCTATTAGTTAGCGTCGCGCGCTGTTCGTCAATAAAGTCAGCTAAAGATTGCTCTTCAGTTGGGGGGATATCAAAGCCGCTATTAGTCAAACGATTCAACTGACCATCAGACAAAATACCATCTTGGTATAAACGTTGAATAAGACTGGGTAGCTTTTCGCTGCTAAAACTACCATCTTGGAAGAAATCTTTCGCCATCGCTTCAATCTTTTGCGCTCGCTCTGCGCGGCCTGATAATACAAGACCATTATCGTCCTTGCTCGCAGCATTTGAAGCTGATGTTGAAGCGTTAGCATTAGCACCTTGAACACCATTAGCACTGCCAACACTTGCTTGGCTGCCTGAAGCACCATAAGCATCAGCCAAAACGGCGCTGCTGTTTACAGGGTTATTGATACTACTTAATGGATTCATCGTCAAAAATTCGGCACAGTATTAATCATGCAACGAATAAAGCAGGAACTGTGCCGCTTTTTGAACGATTAAATTGATTGGTTACTTTTGATTCAACTGCGTCGTCAAGTTTAAGCATAGTACTCGCAGAGACTCAATCTCCTGCTCAGTCATACTTACCTTCTCTAGTAGTGTTTGCTTTTGTGACAGCGCGTCGGCTTGCAGCGCCAAGCCAGTACTCGTTAGTGCAATCACTTTTTTACGCTCATCGGTTTCATCTGGCAGTCGCTGTAGAAACAGTTTTGACTCCAATCGCTTTACGATAGGAGTCAAGGTTCCCATATCCAAACGCGTAGCTTGAGACAACTGTGTCATGCTCGCTCTATCTTTTAGCCATAGCGCTTGCATAACCAAATATTGTGGATAGGTCAGTTCATACTGATCCAACAAAGGACGGTAAGCGCGCATAAGTGCATTGCCAGCGGTATACAGCGCAAAACATACGTTATCTGATAAACATGCTGGGCTATCATTATTTGACACTTTGTTATCCGCCACTGGTTACCACCTCAATTAGGTATCGCAATTTTACCTGACTAGAATTAACAAAACTAGCCAATCCGCATTTAATTTGCGCAGAGTTATTTTGCGCACAAACTATTTGCATAGCTCTTAACCTTTAGTTATGATGCGGACAATTACTTTGCGCACAAATAAAAATAAAGGATCACTATGAACGCTAAGCAAATTCAACTTAAATCTCGCCCTGAAGGTCTGCCTAATGCTAGCAATTTCGCTGAAGCTGAAGTGACATTGCCCGCCATAAAAGAGGGTGAGTTTTTGGTCAAGAATCTATGGATGTCAGTCGACCCATACATGCGTGGCCGCATGATTGATAGAAAAAGCTACATTGCACCTTTTGAAGTCGGGGCTGTACTTGAAGGTGGCGCAATTGGTGAAGTGATTGAATCGAACAATAGCGAGTTCCCAGTTGGCAGCAAGGTAAACAGCATGCATGGCTGGCGCAGTCATTATGTTACCGACGGTACGGAGATTACTCGCCTGCCACAAACACCTATCAGCGAATCACATTTTTTGGGTGTGCTTGGTATGCCTGGCATGACAGCTTGGACAGGCCTTAACCGTATCGCTGAACTAAAATCAGGCGAAACCCTATTTGTCTCTGCAGCATCAGGTGCCGTTGGTAGTGTTGCGGTACAAATTGGCAAACTCATGGGCGCCCGAGTGGTTGCGTCGGTTGGTTCTGATGAGAAGGCTGAGCACATCAAGTCACTCGGTGTCGATGCTGTGATCAACTACAAAACCTGTGGTGATCTAACGGCAGCGCTAGCACAAGCTGCGCCAGAAGGTATTGACGTCTATTTCGAGAATGTCGGCGGCGAACACTTAACCGCAGCGCTTAACAATATGAAGGATCATGGTCGAATAGCTGTATGCGGCATGATTGCCCAGTATAACGATACGACACCAACACCGGGACCTGCAAACTTAGCGCAAATCATCATGAAGAAGTTAAAAATTGAAGGCTTTATCGTGTTTGAACATTGGGCACATTACCCAGAGTTTGCCAAGCAGATGGGCCAATGGTTAGCTGAAGGTAAAGTCACTGCAGAGCAAACGGTTTATGAAGGTCTATCAAACGCACCGGACGCATTTATCGGATTATTCGAAGGTAAAAACCGCGGCAAGATGATTGTGAAGTTAGCTTAAGCCGTATTTTCGTAACGATATTAAAAAGGGCGTTAAGCCCTTTTTTAATATCTGATTTTAAGCCTTTACTCGCCTATCTGGTGTGGTGCTAAAGCGGCTTCAATAAGATGAGCGACTTGCTCAACAGCAGCCTCCCCCGCTACAATGGCCTCTTCAGCGCGATGAAACTCCATGGTGCCGATATCACCCAGATCCGGCACAATACAAATATCTGGCGGGTCGCCCATTAATCGAGCTCTTTTATGCCGTTGCTCTAATATGTCCATAGATTGCGACATTACCGCTAACATTCCTGGATTTGGGCTTTGACTACTTTCAAGTTTTTGACTCAATGAAAGCTTATCAGTCAGGCCGCTAATATAATCTCGTCCTCGAGCTAACAGATCGGTAAAGCCTTTTTCCTGATGTTTATCCGCTTCCGCTTCCTCTTCTACAGTTGGCTTATTACTCTTCATATTAACGGGGAGGACTTGCATACGTCCTCTGCGTAAACCATGAAGGTCGACCGCAATCACAATATCTACGCCCATTGCTCGACTAACAGAAACAGGTACAGGATTCACTACCGCGCCATCCACTAACCAACGCTCGCCCACTTTTACGGGCGGCAAAATCCCCGGCATAGAGCATGATGCTCTCACCGCATGGCGCAAGTCTCCTTCTGTAAACCAGATCTCTTGCCCCGAATAAAGATCGGTTGCCACTGCAGCAAATGGTTTTTTAAGCTGTTCAATCTGCATATCGCCCATGCGCTTTTGCAACACATCAAACACTTTCTCTCCGCCGATTAAGCCACCTTTGCGCCAACTTAAATCCATTAGTCCCAGCACGTCCCAGCTACTAAAGCTGCGTACCCAATCTTCTAGCTCAGCTAAATTATCATTCGCGTATGCCGCGCCAACCACAGCACCGATGGAGCAACCAGCAATTTTATCCGGGTAAACCCCCAGTTTGGCCAGCCCATTGAGCACACCGATATGTGCCCAGCCTTTTGCTGCACCACTTCCAAGGGCAAGACCTATTCGAACCGAGTGAGTTTTTTTTACCAAAATGTTGACTCCTGAAGTCAATAAATTAGCTCAACTAAGAGCTGCTAGCGTTTTGATCGACGCTGATTTTACCACTCTAATATGATGTACAGCTACACTCAGTCCGTTCTTAGGGTTTAATTCCAACTCTTTCAGATAAACTTAATCGCTAATCATAGCCCTGCTCTATCTATCTAGGCTATAATACGCGGTCAGATTATTTAAGGAGTTCACCTTTGCAATTCACCGATTTTTCACTGGATCAACGTCTGTTACAAACATTAAAGCATATGGGCATAGACACCCCAACCGAGATCCAGGAACAAGCCATACCTATTGCCCTCGCAGGCAAAGATCTAATGGCATCATCTAAAACAGGTTCAGGCAAGACCTTGGCGTTTTTGCTGCCTGCAATGCAAAGGATGATTTCGTGTAAAGCATTGAGTAAACGCGACCCTCGCGCGGTTATTTTGCTACCCACTCGTGAACTCGCAACCCAAGTTTATAGTCAACTGCGATTATTAGTGGCTAATACTCAGTTTAAAGCCACTAAAATTCTTGGCGGTGAAAACTTTAACGACCAAGCAAAAGCACTGGCTCGTGACCCGCATTTTGTTGTGGCCACTCCTGGACGTTTAGCCGATCATCTCAAACAACATCATCTGCACCTAAACGGTCTTGAACTGCTTATTTTCGATGAAGCCGACCGTATGTTGGATTTAGGTTTTGCTGAACAGCTTAAACAAATTAACGATGCAGCGGATCATAAACGTCGCCAAACCCTGATGTTTTCGGCAACGCTTGATCACGGCGATGTCGATGAAATCGCTGCTGAGCTGCTTAAAAACCCAGAGCATGTTGCAATTGGCGCTGGTAACTTAGAACACAAAGATATTACTCAGCGTATATTCCTTTGTGATCACCTTGACCATAAAGAAGCCTTGCTATCGCGCATTTTAAAAGATGAGCAGCAAAAACAGATCATCATCTTTACCGCCACTCGACAAGATACCGATCGCCTAGCGAAGAAACTTGCTGACGATGGCTTTAAAACAGCATCACTCAGTGGTGAGCTAAAACAAAATGCCCGTAACCAAATCATGGATGAGTTCAGCCGTGGTTTACAGCAAATATTGGTGACAACCGATGTTGCTTCTCGTGGCCTAGACTTACTCAATGTCTCTTTGGTGATCAATTTTGATATGCCAAAATTTGCCGAAGAGTATGTTCACCGTATTGGGCGTACTGGACGTGCTGGTGCTAAGGGCGATGCGGTTTCATTAGTAGGCCCTAAAGATTGGGTTAACTTTACCCAAGTACAAACCTTCCTTAATAAGCAGTTTGCTTTTAGTGAACTTGAAGGCTTGAAAGGTAAATTCACCGGCTTGAAACCGAAAGCACAGAGCAAGAAGAAATCAAAACCGACATCGGCAAAGAAAAAAGCAGCTACGGCGAAGAAAAAATCGTCTGCCAAGGCTACTGCTAATCGCGACAGACGCTTTGCAACTGGTGTCGACGTCGGTGACGCTCCTATGCTTAGAAAACCAAAGGCTAAGCTGCAGGATACCCCTGAAGATTAAGCGGCTTACATAGCGTTTTAAGCCGCAGCGATAGAAGACTATCGCTGCGGCTTTTTATTTTAGCGCCAAGTTCAAAGTCGTAGCGCTATTTTGCTATTTTTTCCAACCAATTATTGTTTGCACGCTCTATGTACACATCGGTATCTTTCAACCATGTTTCGCGCACTCCAAGGCTATAATTCAAGTAAAGCTTATCGTTCAAAATAGTAAATGCATTTGGGTCAGTGTCCACCACAAAGCCCTTTGACATCCCGTAGGCACAGTAACCACCATATTGTGGTAGGTATTGTTGTTGGTTTTGTTCAAACAACAACTTGTGTTCTTCACTGCTAAAAAGCCATTGGGTATTTTTATACTGGCTACTAAATGCAAGCTGACCTTTAACAGGTTGTCCCTCGGTAAAATAGGCAACCACATCGTAACCATTAACCGCTATGCCTTCATCCTGAAACGTAGGCTCGTTACCTAAACTGGTGCAGCCAACTAAAACAATACTCAATAAAATCGCCACTAGATTGTAGATCCGTTTCATCACTTACCCTCTTTTCCATTACACAATAGATAATACTAATTCCATTAAGGATATACTCAGTTTAGAGCTTTCTCAGGGCTTTCAATTCAAGCCGCATTGTGGAAGAAAGGGTTATTCCCTTTAGAGACAATGCAACGTAGCAGTGAAAGTCCTGAGACGCTCACAACGAGCGACTGATATTTAAAGCATGGGGAAATCACTTAATACAGCGCATGTGCCATTCGATATAGAATAACGATTAGCGATAAGCCACTGACTTGCCTAAAGTGATTTTAACTCCCGCTGAATGAGCAACTCTTAAATGGAGTTGGTATCATCTAGTAGACCGAGTGACAGCTTAGAGTATTTCATTGCAACGCATTTAAATGAAGTTAGCTGAAATGTCATACAACAAACCAAAGTTTATTTGCAATATGATGTAGCTAAACGCTGACCACTGAGCCAAATAACGCTACAATATGCGCAATATTGTTATTTTTAAGGTTTATCATGAGAGTTTGCGGCGTAGAGTTAAAAGGTGGCGAAGCCATCATCAGTTTATTAAGTTATGAAGGCGAAACCTATAATGTGCCTGACTGCCGTCAGAAATCTTTCGCAATCTCTAATTCAGCGCTAACTGAAACCATTCGTGAGTTTCATTTCGCTTTTGGTAAACTTCTTGAAGATTACCGTGTCGATGAAGTTGTCATCATCGAACGAGAGCAAAAAGGTAAAGGCGCTGGCAGTGTTACCAGTTTTAAACTTGAGGCTGCTATTCAAGTATTATCACTGCCTGTAACCCTTATCTCGCCAGTTACAATTAAAGAGCAGCTCAAGCGTAATCCACCGCAAGTTGACTTTGAAGGTCTTGGGCTCAAGCGTTTCCAAAAGAATGCTTTCGAAGCGGCTTATGCTGCGCATAACTTAACTATTTTCAAGGTAGAAGAAGATTAGTTAATAATACTGCTAGGGGCGTAAACCTTGATGCGATTTAATTGCGACAAGGCCTGACTAAATGTCATCGTCCCTTTCGTTATCCCCAAGCTAATTGACTAACTGATATGCAACCTCTTCCCTATCTAAATGGCTACCAGAGCGAAATTCAACAGCAAGTTCAAACCTTATTATCCCAAGGGAAACTGGCTGATGTGCTACTGAAAAGACATCCAGAAATCCATTCTGTACGCTCAGATAAAGCACTGTATGACTACACGATTGCTATAAAAAATCAATATCTACGCAAATCTCAGCCACTGTCTAAAGTTATCTTTGATGACAAGATATCCCTAAAGCATCAAGCGTTGGGTCTGCACTCCTACGTTGCCCGTAAGCAAGGTACTAAGATAAAAGCTAAGAACGAAATTCGTATCTCTTCACGTTTGAAGAAAGTACCTGAAGGTCTGCTAAGAATGGTGGTCGTGCATGAGCTTGCTCACCTAAAAGAGAAAGAGCACAACAAGGCTTTTTATCAGTTATGTTGTCATATGGATGGAGATTATCATCAACTTGAGTTTGAGCTTAGATTATTACTAACCCTGGTCGATGCCGATCAAAACCCTTATAGTTAAATTTCACAACCCGCTTTAAATGATAACAATTTTCATTTACAATGAGATCAATTGAGTTAGATTGTGAGTTGTAATGCAGCAAAGTCATCAACAGAAATACCAAAAAAAGCTGGCTAAATCACAGCGCAAACTTGGTTTCTATATCTCTTTGACTGCAGCTCACTGCATTGAGCGTTCGATATCAGTGAATAAACGCCAACGAAAAATTGAGAAATACCAGCTCAAAATACTCAAGTATCAAGCTAAGCTTGCAAGCATCAATAACATCCCCCCACACCCTATAGCTTATAAAAAGTTGCACAGCGCGAATGACAATGGCGCGTTTACGTCACTAAAACTTATCAATAAGTTTAGCCTCAAAAACGCAAGCATCCATCGTCCCTACAAGACCACTCCCTGCAAGAGTTGCCCTGCACTCAGAGGCAAAGCTTGCCTATGTGCAATGAAGCAACAACAGCGGCAGCAAGCTTTGTCGTTTTAGCTAAAAGCAATATAAAAAAGACCATCAATTTGATGGCCTTTCAGTTTACAAAGAGTGGCTTTATTCGCCTTTAAATACCCAGCTTAAACTTGCCCCATCATCATCTTTCTCACCCGCACGAGTTGCTCAAAGGCACCCATCTGTTTTTTAGACAATTGGCTAGCCATTGGAATTTTGGCTTTCATTGGATCAACCGCACGACCATTAATATGGAATTCATAGTGCAAGTGAGGGCCAGTGATCCTGCCGGTATTGCCGGAAAGTGCAATGACCTGACCACGAGAGACTCGCTGACCTTTATGCACTAAAGATTTTGACAGGTGTAAGTAGCGGGTTCGATATTTATTGCCATGCTCGATCACTACATACTTACCCGCAAATCGGTGTTCGGTAACCAAAGAGACAATACCATCACCAGGGGCAATAATTTTAGTGCCTATCGGCGTGGCAAAGTCAGTGCCGTTATGGGGTGATGTACGACCGGTTACCGGATGATGACGATGTGGGTTAAACCGAGAGCTTATACGATAATTTCGCTGCAGTGGAATTCGCTGAAAGGCGCGCGCTAGGCTTCTGCCCTGCTCATCATAAAAATTACCATCTGTGAATTGATATGCATTAATGCTGCTGCGACCACGGTCGATGGTGACCCCTAAGATATCACTAGAGCCCGTCGCGACGCCGTCAATGTATTGATCATTGATCAATACAGAGAACTTATCGCCTGCACGCAGATCACGAGCAAAATTGAGCTTCTCTTTCAATAATGACTCAACCCGTTGGATCTGGGCGGCATTTAGCCCCATCTTCTGCGCTGAGAGATAAAATGAACCATTTATCTCACCAACAATACTGCGATTACGCCAAATACCTTCAACGTTGACTTCATTGACATTAAAGGAACCATCATCAAAGCGGCTATAAGTAACCTGCCGAGCAGCACTAAAATAGAGTGTTAACTTTTCGAGTTTGTCAGCTTCATCAAGCCAGAATTGGATCTGATTGCCAGGTTGGAGTGTATCGAGTGCCAGCACATTAAGATCAGCTTCTAACACCCGATACATGGTTTGCTGATCTACGCCGCCTTGTTCAAAAAGACCACTTAACGTGTCTCCTTTAACAATCACTTTTTCAAATCTAGGCTTATCTAGCAGTGTATTGATTGTTGGTATCGGTGCTGACTGCGAAATCAAAGCGTCAATATCAAGCTCAACAGGGATCCGCTGTGATAACAACTGCTGATTCTGAGGCAACATAAGTGCAGCGCCAAACAGTAGAACAGAACCAATTAAAATTTTCCGATGCAGAGAAGGCAGAGCTGCAAAACGAAAAAGCGACATTTTAAAAAAAGAAATTTTACCTGACTGCAACCTAAGTCCAACCTTGAATTATTATTTGTTTCATTCACGCCAAATGCCTCCTATTATTGAAGGCTAGCGCCAATTTATACCAAATAATCTCCCTGTAAAAAACTCTTTCAGCGCACAAAACAGCAATTTTATTGCATGTTTAACCTGAAATTCATCTGCAATTATCCTGCAAACAAATGAATTAACATGAAATAAAGCGTCAATATAGATTCTTAATCGATACAAAAAAGGCCTAAATCGAATATTTAGGCCTTGTTAAAATCTTAAAGCGGGCTTCTAACGGCAAGCACTATCACTTTAAGGCAGAACGATAGAAATTTCGCTACCAACTGCACTCTTCGTAATGTCGATACGTGTGCCAATCTGCTCTTTCATTTCAGAAACATGAGAGATAACCCCAATCATGCGTCCTGCTGATTGCAAGTCCATCAAAGTACGAACCGCCAAGTCGAGCGAGTCTTGATCTAAACTGCCAAAACCTTCATCAATAAATAGGGTGTCGAGCTTAATACCACCAGCATAAGCCTGAACTACATTCGATAACCCTAATGCCATAGACAGAGCAGCCATAAAGCTTTCGCCACCACTGAGTGTCGCCACAGGCCTTACTTTCGAAGTGTAAGCATCTTCCACTTCAAGCTCCAACCCTGATGCTTTATTACCTTTAGCACGCTCTTCCTTGCGGATTAAACGATAACGCCCCTTACTCATCAGCTGCAGGCGCTCACTCGCCTCGAGTAATACATCGTCAAGTAATACGCTCAATACAAAACGCTGTAAACTCACCTTGTTGCCCGTTTGACCGTTGGCTACATCTGCTAAAGTTCCAACAATGGCGTACTCATCTTCTAATTGTTTAGCTTGGGAATCGGCATCGTTAAGCAGCTCTTGAGTTTGCTTTAACTGGGTCACGCGCCCTTGCAACACTTGCCATTCTTGCTCAGCTTGCTGTTGCTCTGTTTGTAACCGGTTCATTTGAGCAGCAATGTCTTCCAATTCAGGTTTAGATTGTTGCTGCAGTTTTTCATGTAGCTGAGCCAAATTAGCTTGGTTGGCTACACAATCTTGTTGATATTGATTTATCTCGGCAGCGAGCTGCTGCAGCTGCGCTTCCGGCAACATGGCTTGCATTAATGCCTGTTGCTCACTAAAGCCTGATGATATTAACTGCTCGCTAAGTGATATTTTCGCGTTCTCAGCAAGTTCTGTTGTTTGTAACAGATTAGCCTCTGCACCCGCCATGGCAGCTTTGGCTGATGCATCTTGCTCCAGCGCGTTAGTGTGAGATAGACGAATAGCGTTTATCGCTTGTTGTTGCTTGGCAAACTTTTGATTAGATTGAGCAATTGCACTGTTAAGCAAATCAACTGTGCGATATTGCTCTGGAATAGCTGCTAAAAGCTGCTCTAACTGCCCCTGCAATGTGGCAACTTGTGTCTGTACACCTTGGTATAGCTCGCGCTCTGTATCTAGCGCTGCTCGCAGCGTCTGCTCTTTAACTTGCCAAGTTTGTAGCTGTTCTCTCAATGTTGCTAATTGCTGTGTTGCGTGACTAGCAGCTTCAACCTGTTTTTTTAATGCTTGTTGCTGCTCGCTAAGATGCTCAGCAGATAACACTGCACTATCAGCGACGGTCTGTTCAATTCTTTGCTTCAGCTCATCAGCAACTTTTATTTGCTCTTGCAGTTTAGTACTGAGGCCTGAGTATTTTGCTCTAGCTTGAGTGAGGGCCTCCGCTGCTTGTTCCTCTGCATATTGAGCTTGTTGCAGCTGCTCTTCAGTCGGTAATTGCTGCTCACTTTGAGCAAGATTAGGGTGCTCCGCACTGCCACAAACAGGGCACGGCTGACCAGAACTTAACTGTTGAGCTAATATTGCAGCCTGCCCGCGGTGCCAAACTAACTTTAATGTTTGATGCTGAGTCTGCGCTTGTGCAAATAGCTGCCTACACTGCTGACCTTCGGCCTTTACGGCTAGCAAAGCAGTCTGCGTTATCTCTACTTCAGACTTGGCTTTTTGCCAATGAGTAAAGCGCTCCATTAATTCACTGTGACCGCTAAGTGCTTGTTGAGCATTCACCAAATCTGCAGCGACTAATTCCAATTGCGGTAGTTGCTGCTGCGCCGTTTGTTTTTCGGCTAATAACGCATCAAGCGCCGCTTTAGCATTAACTCCTTTTTGTTTTGCCTGCTCGCGTTGATTGGTTGCGAGAACCAAGGCATTTTGCGCACTATCGAGCCCCTGAAGTTGAGGCAATAATTGAGATAACTGTTGTTGCTCATTTTGAGTTTGTTGTAGCTGTAGCTCTAGTTCCACCAAGCTATTAAATTGAGTTAAGCTGAGCGCCAATGCGCTTTCTGCTTGCTGTTGAGTTAATTGCGCCTGCGCCACCACATGCTTAGCTTGTGATGCTTCGGTATCGCGAGCTAAAGACATATCAAGCACTGGTTTAAGCTGCAGTGCCTTTCGACCAGCGTCTAGACTCGATTGCTGCAGATCGACAGTCTCTTTACGCGTGGCTAACTCAACAGCAACGTGCTTAAGTTTGTCTAAATTTTCAAAATCACTTAGCAGCAGTTTAGCCATTTCAAACTGCTTATTAACCTCAATTAAAGCCAGCTTGGCGGTTTCCTTCTGTTCGGCTGCAACAGCAAGTTGTGGCGCAAGGTTATTAAGCTCGTTTGACAGTGCTTCATCAGACTCCACAGCAATATTGTGCAACATACCGTCTCGTTTATTACGGTGGTCCCGCACAGCGCCTTTTATTGCCGCAGCCTTAAACTTAAGCTTGTCTTCTATTTTGCGATAAATTTGCGTCTGGAATAACTGGCTAAATATTTTCTCTCGATCTTTAGAGTCAGCCATTAGCAGCTCTCTAAACTTACCTTGAGGTAATACCATCACTTGCCGAAATTGATCGGCATCGAGCCCGGTGAGTTGCTCAATCACAGCTGTGGCTTCAGACACTTTGCTCGGTACCAGTAGATGTTCTTTGTCATCTGCATCCAACTTATAAAGCTGCGCTTCAGGCTTTTGTACCGTATAGCCATCGCCACTTTTCTTCGCTCGCTGTTGCTCTGGTACCCGGCGAATACGATATTGATTGTCAGCCAGAGCAAACGTAAAAGTGACCTCTGTCAGTAAATCATCATTGGCATTATCGCAGCGCATCTGGCTACCTTCACGCTCATCACCGGTGGTTTTACCGTATAGGGCAAAACAGATAGCATCGAGCAAGGTTGTCTTACCCGCACCCGTCGGGCCATTAATCAAAAACAGTGGGTGACTACCGAGTGCTTCAAAATCTGTCACTTGTTGGCCACTAAACGGTCCAAATGCAGACATGGTTAAATTAATAGGTCTCATGCTTGATCTCCCTTATGCAGGGAATCAATAGTGTCGACAATGGCACTGTGTTGCTCCTCAGTTAACGACTCACCATATACTTGAGAGAAGAAGTCACTGAACATATCCAGTTCACCTTTTTTGATATGCTCTTTGCCAATATCAAGTTGCTGGTTTTGTGCCATTAGTCCAGTTCGTTCAAGGTGCAGTACATTGGGGTATACCGCGCGAAGTTTACCCATCGCGTCGAGAATGGCACTTTTATCTAGCAGGCGCACCATTAGGTAATCATCTCTGTTCGGATCAGTTTGTCCCGCGAGTAGGATATCCGATAACAGTCCTTCAACGATGCGAACATCCCGTAAAGCACTTAAAGGCAACAGGCTAATATCTGCTTTGCCAGATGAGTTGAACTCAACCAAAGTGACTGATTTTTTTTGATTCTGTTCACTAAAAGAATATTTCAACGGCGAGCCCGAATATCGAACCTGCTCACTGCCTTTATATTGAGGGCCATGCAAATGCCCTAAGGCCGTATATTGATAATCAGAAAATAGACTTGGAGATATTTTATCTGCGCCGCCGATGCTTATTGGCCTTTCTGAATCAGACTCACTGCCGCCATCTAAAAAGCAGTGGCTGATCACCACTTTGGGTAACTCTTTAGCATCATGTTCTGTCACTTGTTCAAGCAGTTTTTTCATCGCCTCTTCATGAGTGCTAACTTCACACTCAAACACATGGCGCACCGTGGCAGGATCAGCATAAGGAAGCGGATAAAACATGGCTCTGCCCTGCTTTCCTTTCAGCTCTATAGGATTTAGCGAAGCGCTTAAAGGCCCTACAATATGCAGTCCACTGTCTTGCATCTGCCTAGAGGCAAAGCCTAACCGTTCATGGCCATCATGGTTGCCGGCTATCATAATCACCGATATGTTAAGCTCGTTAACCAAGGTATTTAACACTTCATCGAGTAATGCTACCGCATTCGCAGGCGGCACTGAGCGGTCATATATATCACCAGCAATGATCAGCGCATCGACATCTTGCTCTTTTGCCATTTCGATAATTTGCAGCAAGACATGGCGTTGATCGTCGAGTAGCGACTGATTATGTAATTGTCTGCCAATATGCCAGTCAGAAGTGTGGATGAATTTCATGCATTCTCGTTTAAAAATGAAGGAGATGAGAGAGGACTCTATAGTAAGAAAAGTCTGGTTGTTGCACAAGCTTGATAGACAATTGTCAAAAGATAACTGGGCGGCTAATCGATACAGAAAAAAGGGTTAAAGCGAGTCAAAATGGTCGTCAGCTTATCGTCGTTGAAAAACAGCACAATAATACTTCACACCTGGCACTGAACAAATTATTGTCAATTTGGCGGGTAAAACATGACCCATTGCAAATTAGTCACTATTAAATAAAAAAATAAGTGCGTTTGCCGCTAAATATTGTTACTACATGCTCCGGTAAGCCCTTTCGTCATTTTCAGGTATCGTTTTCATGCAGTATTCAAAGTTTGGTGAGAAATTTAATCGTAACTCTGGCATTAACCAGTTGATGCAAGATCTTAATGACGGACTGCGCACACCCGGTGCGATCATGCTAGGAGGCGGCAACCCTGCCACCATTCCAGCAATGCAAGACTACTTTCATCAAGCATCAGCAAAAATGCTAGCAAATGGCGAGCTTGTAGCCGCTTTAGGTAATTATGATGGTCCTCAAGGGAAAAATACTTTCTTAAAGGCGTTGGCAAACTTACTTAAAGAGACCTACGGCTGGGAGGTCAGCGAAAAAAACATCAGTCTCACTAATGGTAGTCAAAGCGCATTTTTCTATCTATTTAACTTATTAGCAGGTAAGCAAACTGATGGCAGCCACAAAAAAATCCTACTACCCTTAGCACCTGAATATATTGGCTACAATGATGCAGGCTTAGATGATGATATTTTTGTCTCCTTTCGCCCTGAAATTGAGCCGCTCGATAACCGACTATTTAAGTACCATGTAGACTTTGAGCAACTAAAGGTTGATGACTCCATAGCCGCAATATGTGTATCTCGTCCCACCAACCCAACCGGCAATGTACTGACTGACGCTGAAGTCGCCAAGCTCGACATATTAGCCCGTGAAAATGACATACCACTTATTATCGACAATGCCTATGGCACACCGTTTCCAAATATCATCTTTGAGGAGGTCACTCCTTTTTGGAACAGCAATACCATCTTGTGTATGAGCCTATCAAAATTAGGGTTACCAGGCGTTCGCTGCGGCATAGTCATTGCCAATGAAGAGATAACTCAGGCTCTGACTAACCTTAATGGCATCATCAGTCTTGCACCAGGAGGCTTTGGCCCTGCTATTGCCAAGCACATGATTGATTCAGGCGATTTATTACGTTTAAGTGAAACCGTGATCAAACCGTTCTACCAGCAAAAAGCCGAGTTTGCGCTGTCATTGTTACAACAATCTATTGCTGACAGTCGTTTTAAAATACATAAACCAGAAGGAGCGATGTTTCTCTGGCTCTGGTTTGACGAACTGCCTATCACCACCATGGAGCTTTATAAACGCTTGAAAGAACGTGGTGTATTGATTGTTCCGGGTGAGTATTTCTTCTTTGGGCAGAAAGACCAGTCTGAAGGAAAGTGGCCACACGCACATCAATGTTTACGGATGAACTATGTTCAGGATGAAGAAAAAATGCGAGCGGGTATTGCAATTATTGCCGAAGAGGTGATTAAGGCGTACGCAGGAGCTTAATGAGCTTCCAATGTAGAGATAAATATCTTGTCCCGATAGTAAGTATTTAGATTAAGCACATAAAAAATCCAGTACAGATTTATCTGTACTGGATTTTTATTAAAACATATTAAATCAAATTATGTTGATTGCTTCAGTGTATTTAAACTCACTTTTCGCCCAATAAAACTAGAACTTAAAGTTCAAGCTGACATGCATAAAACGACCTAGAGTGTCATAAAAACCTGCAACAGTATTCGCATTCGATGCAATAGTATTACCTACCATTGGAGGCTCTTTATCAAAAATATTATTAACACCTGCTGTTACTGACATATAGTCAGTAACAATATAACTACCATTCAAGTCAAAGTAGTTATAAGCATCAATACCACCTTGTTCTACAAGGCGTTCATCCGCTGTGCCATCATAATCAATTTCACCATAGTAACGCCATTTTGCCGCTAATACCCAATCATCAGCACTGTACTTAGCAGTCAATGTATGTCTCCATTTAGGAGATGCAAAACAGTCAGAGTTGACAGTTCCAGCACAGTCATAATTGAATTCATCTTTACCAACAACCGGTCTAATCTCCTTCTTCATAGCATATGAACCAATTAGATCAAAAGAAAGGTCGCCACTTCCCAATTCAAATAAATAACTAGCAGAAGCATCTACTCCTTCCCATGTTCGACTACTTACATTTCCTATAATATTTGTAACATAACCACTTTTTCCTAACCACAAGCTTCCTGACGGGCTACGGTTCACGTTGCTACAGAAATCAGATTCACCACTGACGGCACAAATATCTAGAATTCTCTCAGCACCGATATAGTCGATAACATTTTCCATTTCAATATTAAAGTAATCTATAGAAAAACTTAGGTTATCTATTGGGTTAGCAACAAGCCCTAACGTTAATGTCTCAGCTTCTTCTGGTTCAAGATCTGGTGATCCACCTGAGAACTCGTTGTATTGTCCTGCATCATTAGGATTTAGGTTACCATATTGAGAAGCCGTCACCCCAGTGTTAGCACATTGGGCTGCGGTGTACTTAGTGTTGCCTTTATCATCGGTAGTACAACCATCAGAACCATCCCAAAGTTGAATCACTGGGCTACCAAATAATTCATTCACATTTGGTGCTCTAACAGCTCGGTTAAAGCTTGCTCGGAACATGTAATTGTCAGCTAATGTATAATCGCCACCAACTTTATAAGTCCAGTCTCCACCTGTAGTTGAATAGTCTGAATAACGAGCTCCTAAATCAAACGCTAAATGATCTAGAACAGGAATTTGGACTTCGGTGAAAACTTCATTCACATCTATTTCACCGAATAGGCTTGGGTTGGGACCACCTTGACCTAATAGTTGTCCTTCAGAATAAATAGTATCCGAAATTCGTTCATAGTCTTGTTCACGACGCTCAAAACCAAATACCATAGCGATAGCATCGGAAGCAGAAGGAACTGTAACCCCAATATCGCCAGTAACATAACCATTATAAATCGTTTGAGTTACTAATCCCGTTTGCGTTCCTACACCTGCCAGCTGTTCTGCTTGCTCTGCAGTGACTCCACCGGGCTCAAATACGTTGTAATAAAGGCAACCGTCCTCTGCCACACATTCTGTATCAACAGCACCAACTCTTGGTGCAATCTTTGGTGACAGTAAATCATTTATATAAACAGATGATGATGAAGTAGCTGAATAATTAAAACTCACATCATAAGTCCAGTTATCATTTATATCGCCTTCAATTCCCGTCAAAATACGATATGAATTATGCTCCAGGTTATTAGCACGAGCTCCGCCTTCGACATTACGCTTGCCGATGTAGGCAACAAACTGATCTGCATCAGTTTGATTAAACTCAGCCTGCAGTTGCTGCTTCTGTAAATCTGTCATTAATGGATTATTGTAATCCATCAGAATTTCTTCATCGTAAAATGTTCCGGACTCTGCAATTTGACCTGCGGTTCGGTTTTGCATAAACGAAAGCTCCACATACGGGCGAGCATGATCGTTTATTTCATAGTTTATAAATGAACCAAAAGAGATTCGTTCATTGGGGCGCATGAAATGATTTATCGGTGCATAGTTATATCGATAGCCGTCATCAGGTTTAAAGCCATTACCATTAGGATCTGTGTAACCCCAATAATTTTGATCATAATCAACATTACCGTTAACGACAGGATAAATATCAAAATGTGCTAACGGGGTTGTCGAAGATCCAGCACATTCCGATTGTTTTGCATTCAATACACAGGATGCATAATCACGTGAGCCTTGCAGTAACTCATCGTTTCGACGCCAAACGGCATAGGCAACCGCGTGACCTTTTCCATCACTGAATTCACTACCAATAGTGAGATCGATATTATAGGTTTTACCATCAATATCTGTATTGCCAGATGGGTAGTCATAACCCTTTTCATCCATTAAACCTTGAATGTAGCCGTTATCATTATCATGCTGATAACCTGAAGCGCCGACATTAATAGAGATACCATCAAAACTTTTGTCCATGATAAAGTTAACGACGCCTGCAACTGCATCCGCGCCATAAACAGCCGCCGCGCCACCAGTCATCACTTCAACTCGCTTGATTAAAGCCGCTGGTATCTGGTTAATATCGGCATCTTGCGATGTGATACTGCCTGCTTGCATCCTACGACCGTTAATTAACACCAATGTACGGTTACTGCCTAAGCCACGTAGATCTAATGATGAAGTACCTGTCGCTCCATTTGAAAGAAATGAGTTCTCTCCAGCTTCTAATTGTGGCAATTGGTTTAATATGTCTTCGACATTCGTAAAACCACTCATCTTAATCTGCTCAGCATCCATCACGTGAATCGGCGAAGAAGTCTCCATATCAGTTCTTTTAATTCTTGAACCTGTAACTTCTATGCGCTCAACGCTATCCTCTTCGGCTGCAAATACAGCTGGTGCTGTGAATGCTGCAGTCATAGCGCCACTAACTAACGCTAGACGTACCGAATTGGCAAGTAAGTTATTCTTATACATCATATATCTCCCTATATGTTTCGTATCTATTTAAATAGACTAATTATTTGCACAGCATAAAGCTGTTGCTTTTTTACATTCACGCAACATCGCGGATACAATATACACAATAAAAAGAGACATACAATGAGCTTAAATGCTCATATAGGATTAATTTCTATAGTCAGCACTTTCTACTAGCCAAAATGGATCCTAATTAACAAAAATGAAGTGTGAAAAATGACTAGAACAAAGATCTATATCTAATTTCATAAGGGGAACTGATGCAAATCCAGAAGAGACAGCCTCCCGCCTGTAGATCCCAACCCATTGATTAGTAGTTAAAAGAAATTTGTTTTAAGACAATTTATATTCAATAGGTAACCTCAGTTCCCTTTCGAACAATCAGCAGATTTTGATGCGAAGGCTTGTGCAAACATAAGCATAGCGGATGGCTAAAACGTTGGGTTGTGATAAAATTAACATGACATTGCTTAATGCATAGACTTAAATAAAAACGCTAAGCAGATATGTGAAAAGGCGGAAAAAAAATAAGTTAAAGCATTAATATAGTTGGAATAATTTTGAATTCACCTATACCAACGATCTAAACACTGCTTTATTTTAAGCGTGACTCCCATTAACAGAGCCAAAATCAAATTTCATACTTTTTACCTACTCAAATAGCACATGTTTAATCACGATGGGGGCTAACTTTCTCAAAAAATCGCGAAGCTAGATCGGAGCTCTTCTCTAAACTAACCGTACTGCGCAAGCAGTAGCTTTATACTCATCGCAATAGACATAACAACCATCAACGGCTTGATTATTTTGGTCCCTTTAGTGACCACTAAACGTGAGCCTAATGTTGCTCCTATTGCTTGACCAACAAGCATGACTGCGCCAAGCATCCAGAAAACTTTACCACCGATGGCAAAGAAAGTGAGTGATGCAATATTGGTGGAAAAGTTAAGTACCTTGGCGTGGGCTGTCGCTTTTGCTAAACCAAAACCAGCAAGTGATACAAAGGCTAAAGCAAAAAAACTACCAGTGCCTGGACCAAAGAAGCCGTCATAAAATCCAACCCCTAACGCTGCTGTAAAGGCAAAAACTGCTGGCGTAAGTACCTGATGCTTGTCCTCTTCGCTGATTTTCTTTGAGAATAGAAAGTAAGCACCAATCGCTAAAATAAGAAACGGCAACATCACCTCAAGAAACGCAGTATCTATCATCTGCACAGCAATAGTGCCAAGCGCTGCACCAACAAACGCGCAAGCGATGCTGAGCCCCATATCCGCTAGGCTAACAAGGCCTTTACGAACGAAATACATACTGGCAAAAAAACTTCCACCGCAGGCTTGTAACTTATTGGTGGCTAAAGCTGCTGTTGGCGGTAATCCCGCCCACATAAGGGCCGGAATAGTTAACAGACCGCCTCCTCCAGCAATCGCGTCGATAAAACCGGCTAATATTGCCACAAAAAATAGTAGAGCAATTAACTCTAGAGTAAGTTCGATTGTCATTCAGATTAGAGCCCAAGTCATTAAGTGCAGCTATTAAACGAGGTTTGCAGTATAAACACAAAGGAGTTATCGTATATTTGGCGTGAGTAAAACTCACGCAAGAATTAATAAGGTATGACAAATGTACGCACATCTTCCGCCACTTAACTCACTAAGAGCATTTGAGTCTGCAGCGAGACTCATGAGTTTTACGCTTGCAAGTAAAGAACTATTTGTTACCCATGGTGCTATTAGCAAACAAGTAAAAATATTAGAAGAGTATGTAGGCATGCCGCTTTTTATACGGCAACACCGCAGCCTGAGACTTACTGATGAAGGGGAAATGTACTTTGTCAGCGTTCAATCGGCATTGCAAACTATAAATAGTGCTAGCGCTGATCTGATGATTCAACCGCTACAAGCTCAAACGTTGGCGATTAATGTATTACCAAGTTTAACCATCAGCTGGCTTATACCGAGGATGGAGCAGTTTAAATCACGCTTTCCACACCTTTATGTTGATCTATCGATTGGTGATTTTGAGGTTGATTTCAGCAGTGCAAAGTACGATATAGCCGTTCGTAGTGCTACGAGTGCACCGAAAGGTGCCAATGTAATGAAGTTGATGGATGAAGATCTATGTCTTGTTTGTTCTCCAGAAATGAGTCTGCAACTAACCTCTTTGGAAGCAATCAATCAAATGACCCTACTCAAACACACGACTCGGCCCGATCTTTGGCATGTCTGGGCTGAAGATGTTGGCATAAAACTCACCACTGAGAACAAGTTTGGCGTAGAGCATTTTTATATGCTGAGCCAAGCTGCAGCGAGTGGTATGGGAGTGGCGCTCATTCCACGTTTCTTTATTGAAGATGAGCTAGCGAGTGGCAAGCTGGTGATCCCGTTTGATGCAAAGTTTACTAGCCCTTACAGCTATTACTTATTGACGCCAAAATCGAGCAACCTGTCATTAAAGGTACAATCATTTATTGATTGGTTACTCGAAATTTTTCAGCCTTATCGCAATTGATAAAGCGGGTTTAATAGGTCTATACATATAATCCTACTTCGTATAATCACAGAAGTAGGACGCGAGCGATAGCTCGCTCTATAACTCCTCTTCGACTAAATCGAATAACGCTAGATAGTTCATTCCAGGTTGAATACTTATTTCAAATCGCAACACCTTTTGACATACATCGTAGAGCGCCTCTCCAAACCATTCCCGATCAAATGCATCAAGTGCTTGTATGATCCCTGCTTGCCCTAAATCCCCCTTTAGGTTACCTGGAGTTAATGCATCGATAAAGCTAGCGACCAGACCATAAAGATCCTTCTCAGCCGGCCCCTCAACATCCCATAATGTAGGATCGGCATATTGGCTTGCATAGTGGCTTGCCGCAATATCTAACCCAATACCAAAATTTACTAAAATAGCCTTATTTGGATTACAGATGATATTTTTAGGACAGATGGCGCCGTGGTAGATATCCATTTGATGCATATACTGCAGGCCAGTAATTAACTGCGTAAACCACATTATCGGCTGACCCAGTTCAATATCGGTTAGTTCATCAATAGAGACCCCATACTCCCAAGCTCTGGCTATAAACAACTCCTCACTTTGCGGTAACTGGCCAAAACTAAGTACCTTCTCTATATGAGGGTGGTACACTTTTGCCAAGCTTCGGTAGATATTACTCAACATTGGCCAAGTCGCTTCCACACTGCTGTAAATAGATACGCCACACTGATATTGGCCTTGCAGGTGTTTAGCGCGCCAAAACTGACTCGTATTAGTGGCTGCAATAAACTGCTGTAACTCAAAATGGTGATCGATTATCGCCCCTTTGGTGACATCAATTTTTTCAGGAACCGTATCGCAAACTCCTTGATCAATCAAAGCTGACAGATCACACCGCAACGCATCTAAATCGGTTGTTTCTCCCGCAACAGCAGCTCTGTACCACTGGTAAACTCTAGGCTGTTTTGTCTGCTCTGCTAGTGCCAAGAAACCTTGTGCGTAAGCTTTAATATCACTACTCACACTCAATGTATCTTTGATGTCAATAAACTCAACATCACCCATGTCAGTCACAAATACACAGTTACTCGTCCAGCCGCTTACCGTAAATCCGCGCCGATGGATCTGCTGTAACCCAGACACACTACGACGTAAGATCTCCAATAATTGATAAGTGGTCATCTGCTCGGACTCAAGCACATTGAGCGGCACACCACGAGGCATACGAATAGGCAGCACTAATTGCTCACCATCTTGTATTAAGGGCGCACAATACGGCACGCCACTGCAGCCTGATAATGCTTGTAAACGCTGGAATTCACCTCTTAATTGAGCTTCATGAGTTTCTGATTGGCTGCGCTCTTCAAACTGAGTCGGGATCAATACTTTCAACAGCCAAGGAGCGGTCCACTCGCCTGGGTTATACTCGGCTTGCCATACTTCTAATCCGCTTTGAATAAACAAACATTTTAGTTTAGTAAAATCTTGAATTTTGTTATTTCGCTGCTCAACAATTGCCACTTGGCCAATTGTTTCAAGTACCAACTCCTTCTGGGTATCGGTAACTTGGTGTTTTCTCGGCGCAGTAAGGCCCCACTCTTTGGTAAGCGCAGCAACTATCTGCTTTGGCGTGTAGATGCTTAATGAGCCTTGATGTTTTTCAAGTTCAATCTCTTCGCCCTTTCGCCCAGTAATAAACACCATACCTTGGCACCAAGGCGCATAAACGCCGACAGGGATTTTGTGCTTGACGTTACCCGCTAAAACACGAGCAACATAGTTGGCTTTAGCTAAGCTATTATCGACTTCGCGTCCATCAAGAGACCATGCGTGTAGTCCTGCATCTAATCGGCCTATATAGCCTTTAACATCGACAACATAAACACCCCACTCTCCAATAACGAGTGCGTCAACTTCCATTGCTTGACCCGATTTAGTCGGGATCTCCACATTAGTCAATAAAATATAATCTTCAGGAAGTTCATCAGCCAACAGAGAGAATGCCCAACGTTCGGCATCATTAACCGGTGTTCCAAAACTGATCATTCTTGCCATTCTTATCTCCTTCAGTGGCATTGATATTATCTTCAACATTCTCAACGTCTGGACACAAAAAAGCCACTTATTTAAGTGGCCTTTTTTAAAACTAACTTTTTACGCTTAATTTGTGCGCAATCTAGTGTTTACACTCGTCGCTGCATTCGTGGTCATCTTCAGCAAACTCATCGTCGCCCTCTTGATGCTGCATTACGCCCCAGCCATCAGTAACACCACCAAACTCTTGTGCAAACTCATGCAGGCTAAGTTCTTGCTCTACAATCGTATCGTATGCAGGGATCATATTCAGACATACGATCAATTCCCACTTACCAGAGTCATCATTCAGGAGAAGTTCAATCTCACCTTCTAAGTCTGATTTACCTAACTCTTCAATCGCAGACTCTGCATCGCGTTGGTCTTCGAATACCAAGAAAAAATCAACATCAAGTGCTACGGATAGATCGATACCAGCGTCGGCCATCGCTTCAAGCATTTTGCCGTTGTCATCATCTGGAAACTGCATATAAACCTCGTTTGATTGTTAAGCTTCGGCAATAATCTGCACAGATTCACCGTTAAAGCTAACCACTTCACCGGCAATCACTTTTTTACGTTTACGGGTTTCAACTTCACCGTTAACAGTAACCATACCTTCAGAAATAACATGCTTAGCTTCTCCGCCACCGCCTATCATTCCTTGTACTTTAAGTACTTTGTATAACTCAATGTATTCTTCGCCTGACATTAACGTCAGCGTTGGAGTATCTGAACTCACTGTAATTCGCCTTTAAATAACTAAACTGACGCTATTATAACACTCTATTGGCATCCAACCCGAAAGCTTTTATTGAGATGATACTCTTTCTGCGACCAGCAACCCATATAAGCGTTCATCTAGCCATGTATCACCGACTTTCCAGTTTTGTCTCAGTAAGCCTTCCTGAATAAAACCACACTTATCAAGTACCTTAGTGGACGCTATATTATGGTTTGCACAATGAGCAATCAATTTATGCGGCTTATGCGCTAGGCATACCCAATCAACCAATGCGTTAAGCGCTTCACTAGCATAACCTTGACCATGGGCCTGCGTATGCAACATATAACCGACCTCTAGCTGCCCTAAAGCCTCGCTGACATTATGCAAGCTAATAAAGCCCACAAATAAATGTTGATGAACATCTTCAATCAGCAATAATAACGTGTCGTCTTCTTCCAAATTATTTGGTGTAATAATACGCTCGAACTTTTGTCGTATTACCGATTCAGATTGAGGTTTACGCACATACTTATTCAACTCTTCACTTGAATGAGTATAGAGAAAGTTGTCCCAATCACTGCTGACAACACTCCTTAATCTAAGTCTATCGGTGTACAGTTCGAGCATATATTGTCCTACTTAACCACAAACAAATGCTTACTTAGCCTCTGCTTGTTACTTCTAACAAATGGTAACCAAACTGAGTCTTAACAGGGCCTTGAACTTCGTTCAGAGGCGCGCTAAACACAACTTCGTCAAACTCTTTAACCATCATGCCTGGGCCAAATGAGCCTAGATCGCCGCCCTGAGCTGAAGACGGGCAAGATGAGTTAGCTTTAGCTACATCGCCAAAATCGGCGCCAGCAATAATCTGTTGCTTTAGCTCTTCACATTTTTCTTCTGTTTCAACGAGTAAGTGTCTTGCAGTTGCTTGTACCATGAGTAAACTCCAAATGTTTGTTAAATCTGTCGGGCTATACTTATGTATATTTGACGATCATTAGAAAATAAAAACCCAGCTAGTATATTGATAAAAGCTGGGTTTAAAAAGTATTTATATTACCTGCAGCTCAAGCTGCATAAATTAACTACTTTTGCGATGCAATCCATTCATTCACTTTCAGCTCCATCACTTCCATCGGCAATGAACCTGAAGTCAGTATTTGATCATGAAATGCCTTCAGATCGAACTTATCACCTAAGGCTTCTTCTGCCTCTGCTCGAAGAGAGAGGATCTTCAGCTGACCAACCTTATAAGACAATGCTTGACCAGGTATTGCCATGTAACGTTCTACTTCGGCAATGATGTCAGACTCAGCCATAGGTGAATTATCCATCATGTACTGAATCGCCTGCTCTCGCGTCCAGCCCTTGGCGTGTAAACCAGTATCAACAACAAGTCGCATCGCACGAAGCATCTCATCTGATAATTTACCAAAGTATTGATATGGGTCTTCAAAAAGTCCCATTTCAATCCCTAGATACTCAGCGTAGAGTGCCCAGCCCTCTTCAAAAGCGGTATAGCCACCAAAACGCTGGAACTCAGGTACACCAGTTAACTCTTGCTTAATTGCTATCTGGAAGTGGTGTCCTGGTGCAGCTTCGTGTAATGACAAAGTGGTCATCCCCCACTTTGGCTGCGCTTTTAGGTTATAGGTATTGATATAGAAAACACCAGGACGCGATCCATCAACAGCCGGTGATTCATAAGATGCTCCTGCAGCTGATTTCTCTCTAAAACTTTCTACAGGTTTAACTACATAATCGGCCTTTGGCATGACGTTAAAGTATTTAGGTAACTCAACATTGATCTTATCTTTTAACGCCATATAGCCATCTACGAGCCCCTGACGATCGTCAAAGAAATACTGTGGCTCAGAAGAAAGGGATGCGAAGAAAGCGGTCAAATCGCCTTTAAAACCGACCTGCTGACGAACTTTATCCATCTCAGATAGTATTCTTGCTACCTCTTCAAGGCCTATTTTATGGATATCATCAACAGGCATTGTGGTTGTAGTATGAGTATTGGCTAAATGTTGATACCAAACTTTACCGTTTGGTAAGCCCCACCACCCATCACTTGCGCGTGCAGATTTGAGATACGTATTCTGAAAATAATCTCTCAATGCCGTCATTTCGGGGATCAGCTTGTCAGCAACAAGCGCAGTATATTCGGCCGTTAGCGCTGCTTTATCTTCAGCAGAGAAGGAATCTGGCATCATGTTGATAGGTGTATAAAACAAACTATCTTCTGGCTTAGCAACTAACTGAGCAGTCAGCTGTGGGATAATGCGATCGACTAGCACTCGCGGTAACACAACTTTGCTCTCAATCCCTTCATTCATACGCACTTGTGCTTGCTTCATCCACTCGATAAAACCAAGCAGACGCTTTTCCCAATTCCGATAATCTTCTACCGTTTTAAATGGTTGCGCGCTTTCGCCGCTCCCCAACTGAACCATACTGATCACAGTGCTGTAAAACTGGTTCATCGGCATAAAGTGGTTCGGGAATGTCTCATCAGCTAGGGCAACATTACGATCATAAGTAAACATGTCATAACTTAGTCTAAGATCTACAGGTAACTGATTGCGATCTAACTTTTTAACTTCAGCCAAGTAACGTTTATTTAAATTGTGGCGCTTAGTAAGGTACTCGTCTGACAAACCGTCGCCGAATTGGTCGTTGAAGTCATTAACACCAACAAAAGTTGCATAAATAGGTTCAAGTTTTAGTAGATCTTTGAAAAATTTATCGACTAATAATAAGTACGCTTGCTCAACGGTCTGCTCTTGGCTAGCGACAGGAGTCTTAGCTGTATCTATTTCATTTAATTGACTGTTTGATTTTTCACCACAACCTGTCATAGCAAGTGCCATGCTTATGGACAATGCGACTATCGCCTTTTTCATTCCAAATCTTCCTTTTATTCAATGTAAGTGAGCGATCTTTTCTATACTTAACCATCAGTCGTATAGGAGTGACTCATGATTTACTCTTTTAGTAATTCTGGTTTTAGAGATCCTGAAACTGGCGTATATAACCAAACCTATTTCATGGAAGTATTCAATCGTGAATGGCATCGCCATATACGCGACCACCAAAGTCTGGCCTTATTGTATCTATGCCCGCACATTCATGAAACTATTTCCCAACCTCAATTGTTAGAATTATTCATGAAGCAGGTTCAACAGGCGTTAATGCGCACTACAGATCTGCTCGCTAGGATAAATAATCAATCATTTGCGTTAGGTATTTTTGAAACAGATATTCACGGTGCTAAGGTTGTTGTCGAGCGTGTAGAGCATAATATAGCCGAATTCAATAAAACCTATCAGAACCAATCGCATACTGAAATATCCTATGAGCTTAATGGTTGCATCTGTCTGCCCTCTGCTAATAAATACCCTGAAACGCTGTTTGAAACCGTCGAGCAGCAAAGCCTCAGCATGCGTGATAATCACTCTGGAGCAGGTCAACTCATTAAACTTTGAGCCTAATACTCTGCTTCTATAAGTACATTTAAGCGATATTTCCTTCAGTTTCATTTATTGCAGCAATAAAAAAAGCCTCTATCAAGAGGCTTTTTTTCACTCGTTAAAGTTAAAGCGTTACGTTGTGAACACGTGCTTTTTCTTTAATGTAAGAGATATAACTTTTAGCTGCACGACCTGTTTTCTTGTCGTTTGCTGCAAGTTTTGCATACTTGTATGCGCTCTTATACTGCTTCAAGTTAAGGTAAGCGAGTGCAAGTTCAAACTGAACTTCACCTGGGCTCTTAACGCCAGCATCAAGTGCTTTCTTAAGTGCTGCAATTGCCGGTTTGCTTTTTCCATCCAGAGACAAAATACGTCCTTGGCGGAGGTAAAGCTTACCATCATTATCTATCGCAGCAGCTTTACCATAAGTCGCAGCAGCCTCTTTCAGCTCCTTAGCGTTATGGTAAAAACCAGCCAAGATGGTTAGCGTTTTCTCATCTTCTTTAACTAAACCAGACTTCATATGCTTAGCATAGATTTGAGCAGCGCGGTATGGCGAACCATTCTGTGCTAATAACTGCGTTAAACGTTGAATGTTACCCGCAGTTTCCAAAAATCCATTCTTGTAAGCTAAGTCATAAGTCGCTAGCGACTTGGTGAAGTCTTCGGTCATAAGATAGAACTGAGCGAGCTGAACCCAAAGGCGCTTATCTTCTTGGAACAATGGCACCATTGTTTCAAGTACTTTAACCGCTGCTTTGTAATCCTTTTTGTTGAAATAAGCAGTCAACTTCATCTGATACAAACCTTTATCTGGCTTGTCAGAAATAGCTAAACCTTTATCAGCAACTTTAAGAACGTCATCCCACTGCTTTTGTTCAGAATATGCAATACCGATACGACGATAGACTTGTGCGTCTTCCTTACAAGTAAACTCCATCCAGCTGTAATAAGCTGGAATTGATTCTTTAAACTTCTTCTCTTGAATCAAGAGATCAGCGTAAAGTCTTTGAGTTCCTGCATGGTCAACACCACCTAAAATATCGGCATCAACCGCTGTTTTTAAATACTTAACAGCGGTTTTCATCTGACCTTTTTCAGCATAGAAGTTGCCCAACATTCTCGCGACATATGCTTTATCAAAATCATTTTTAGGGTTAGCTTCAAGCAAGATCGCAAGTGCTTCGTCAATATTGCCTTCGGTATAGGCATCAAAAGATTTCTGCACCTTTTTAGCAACACTTTGACCAACAGCTTTAGATTTACGCTTTTCTATCGGGCATTTCTCTGCTGCGGAGACAGCAGGCACGATAGCAAGGCTTCCGCCTAGAGTAAGCAATAAGGCGGCTGCGATAGTATTAACTTTACGCATAATTATCTGCCTCCTTTATCTAAAGTGAAATCAAGTTGTACAGTCTGACCTGGTACCCTTTGCGCTTTACCATCGATAATTCTAGGCTTGTACTTCCACTTTTTCAGTGCGCGACGAGCTTCTTTATCAAAGATACGCTTTGGTTGAGCTTTAATGACTTTTACATCTTCAACGCCACCCAGTTCGTTAATGGTAAAGCTTAGCTGTACCCAGCCTTCTTTACCATCTCGTGCTGCTGCAATTGGATACTGAGGTTCAATTCGCACGATAGGCGTAGCATCGCCATCACGTGTCATCATATTACCCAGTTTAAATCCAGTGTTAGCTCCGCCAGCATCCACTCCACCCATGTTAAATGACATATTTGTATCTATGTCAGATGAACTATCTGGTGGCGTAGTATCCGGCTTTGGCGGCTGCTCTGGGGGCGTAGGCGGTTTAGGCTTAACCCTTGGCTTTTTCTGCGCTGATGCATCATCTTTGTTCATGGTGATTTCAATGACAGGTGTTTCTGTCGAGGAATCGTGGCGGGTTGGACCGCCACCTACCAAAAATGCCATGAAGACAAACAAAGCAAAAGTCACAGCACCACCAACAATGAATGATACTATTCCTCTCAGCATATTATTCGTTCCCCGCCGATACAGATATCTTATCGATACCCGCAGCTTTAACGTTATCCAGAACCTTAACCACTAAACCATGTTTAGCTTCTTGGTCTGCTTGAATTAATACTGCAGCCTCAGGCGCTTCTGCAAGCATACGTTCTACGTTTGCAGTTACACGCTCGATATCAACTTGACGGTTTTCCATCATGATGACACCAGTCTTGCTCACACCAATAAAGATGTTAGCTGAAGGCTTCTTAGTCGCTTGTGATGCTTCAGGCTTGTTATAGTCAAGGCCTGATGGCTTTACAAACGAGGTTGTTACAATAAAGAAGATCAGCATGATAAACACGATGTCGAGCATCGGTGTCATATCAATCTCAGCTTCTTCGTCTACGCTTGAATGCTTTCTACGTGCCATGTTCAATCTCTCTCTAGTGGTGAGGCATGCTGTCTTTTAGCTTTGCTAAACTGATTTTCATTTTTGCATCAAGGCGAGTACTGAAGAATACTCCCGATAATGCTGCAACCATTCCCGCCATTGTCGGCATGGTTGCCATTGAAATACCAGCTGCCATCATACGAGCATTACTCGTCCCATGAACTGCCATCACATCGAATACTGAAATCATACCGGTTACGGTACCTAGTAGACCTATCATAGGACAGATTGCTACTAGCGTTTTGATTAACAGCATACGTGCGGTTAAATCTTGCTTCGCTTGGGATACCCAAGCTTCACGGATGCGGTGAGCATACCAAGAGGTTGAATCCTCTCGTGCTTCCCATGCGCTAATGATTGCTTTGTGCTCTTTTGGTGATACCCAATTTAGATACCAGTAGCGTTCAAGCATCAATACCCACATGACAAACAATACAGCCGCAACCAGCCAGAGGACGTCGCCCCCGGAGGCCATGAAGCCCCTGACGGAATCCCAGATATCCATCAGGAATAACATTAGGCTTTCCTCTTCTCAGCGTGAGTAGCAACAATGCCCGCACTTTGCTCTTCTAGAACTTGTACGATTGACTTGCTACGTGCGATAACTACTGCATGCATAAGCATAAGTGGTAGAGCAGCAACAAGACCTTGTACCGTTGTCATAAGCGCCATAGAGATACCACCAGCCATTAGCTTAGGATCACCCGTACCAAACAACTGAATACTTTGGAAGGTTGCAATCATACCGGTTACAGTACCTAGTAGACCCATCATAGGTGCGATAGCCGCTAGAACCTTAATGATAGAGATACGAGTTTCAAGCGCAGGCGTTTCTTTTAGAATTGCTTCGTCAAGTTTTAGCTCTAGCGTTTCAACATCAACATCTTTGTTGTCTTGGTAAGCTTTAAGTACACGACCTAATGCGTTGTTACCAGGGTTTTCAACATTCTTACGTTGTGCGTTCACTTTAGCGCCAACAACACCAAGAGTAACTAAACGCTCGATAGAGATTAGAGCACCAAGAACAAGTAGACCGATAATGATGTAACCAATTGTTCCACCCGCTTCGATACGCTCTTCGATTGTTGCTTTCTGCGTAAAGATATTCAGTAGAACACCTTTAACAGGGTCAATATAAAGCTTAGCAGTGCCTGAAGTCGTTGCTTCAAACTTAGCTACTGGGCTTACTTGGTAACCGTCAGGTTGCTGTGATAGCTCCTGAACTAGGCCTAGGTCAGCGTTATAAACAACGTACTTACCATCAGCAAGTAGGTTGAAAGGACCAACACGAGTAATTGTTGTGTTAGTAACACTACCGTCGATGCCTGTTACTGAACCGTCAAACTTAACAACTTTTCCAGATTCAGCCATTTCAAACAGCTGCTCTTCCCAGAAACGCTCTAGTTCGTCAATTTTAGGCAATTGCTTACGAGCACCAAGGTCAGCAATAAATACGTCACGACCAGGGTACTGTGCAGAGATGTTTGAGCCGCCTAGCTTACCAGCGAAATCACCTGCATCACCTTTAACAACACCGAACATCTCACCCAAGTCACCTTGAGCTGTTTTCAAATCTTCTTCTAACTGGCCAATTTTACGCTCATTGTCCAAGAAAGCTTGGTTTAAGTCTTTACCGCGTTGACGCTCTGCAGCTAAAGCATTTTTCTCACGCTTTAACAGTGCAGCTTTATCACCACGCTCGTTTTTGAACTCTTGCTCACGCTTTGCGTTAGTCTTAGATGCATTCGCACGGTCAACTTTAACTTGGTTAAGTAGTTGATCGATTGTTTTTGGTGCATCAGCAGCACTAGCAAAACCTGCAGTTAATGTCAGGCTCGCAGCAACGATTGCTGTAGTAATTAACTTCTTCATTATTGTGCAGCCTCCGCAGCAGGAATTGGTAACGAGAATAGATCCGGAGCACCCTGTTTACGTGCAATTCGGATACCTTTAGTCAGTTCACGCAGATAGCTATCATCTAATGCGTCCCAACCTTTTGTTTCATCGTTATACATCCAAGCTGACTTACCGTCTAAGCTTTGTGCATATAGAGCGACACGGCCTAGGTTGAAGAAGTCAACAAGCACTTCTTTACCATCAAGCTCTAGCTGACCCGTTTTAACTGCTACGAAACTACCGTACTCACGCTCAATTGAGTATGCATCTAGAATTAGACGATACTTTTCAGCAAGTGTAACTTCAGCGCTATTAAGAAGGTTCTTAAGATTTTGAACACGCTCTACACGTGTTTCAGTGTTAAATGGCAGATCAAGAGCAACAAACTGCTCTAACGCATCAACCATCTTAAACATCAATGGCACAACGCCTTGACGTAATGCATCAACACCGTTGATGTCATCTTGAATAGATTTCATGGTAGCTTCTTGGTCTGCAACCAAGCCAGCTACATAGTCGTTATAAGATTTTAGTGACTCACGCTCGTCAGCAACTGAACCATACTCGAACAACATGTCCTGAGCTTGGTCAAAATACTTATCAACTTTCTTCTGAGATGTCGCTGCTTCAGCGTGAATTTTACTGTCTGCTTTCTGAACATCAGAAAGAGGATCAGCCATCACTAGGTTACTGCCTGCTAGGGCTAGCGCGCCAATTAGCGCTGTAGCGATCTTTGTTTTATTACTTACCTTGGACATAGTTCCCAACCAATTTGAAGTGATTAAAAAAGCTTTAACTTATCGACAACAGGGTGCGTACGCTTATTCTGCTTTAGTTCCCAGTGCCTAAGCTCGTCTTTCTATTGTGATTGTTAATTATTATCTTCCCTTTTCTACACCTTCGAGGATGTAGACCCGCTGGCATCATTTCACAAAATGTTGACCTGTGTCAACATTTGGAATCAGCTAAAACTGTTGAAAAGAAAGCTTACAGGATATAAAACAAGCAAAAGGGGTGTTTTATACCTATTTAGTTACTTAAGCTAGCATTATGTTTAGCTATAAGTCGATAAAGACAACACCTATCACACTGAAAAATAGAGTTAAATAAAAAAATCGCCAACCAGTATTGAATTTAACATTTTCGCAACCTAAAGCTGGTATTACCATGAATGGTTTTCTTAACGATGAAAGTGTACTGCTGACAAGTTACCCACTTTTACTCGCGGAAGTTTTATAAAATTAGGACTGAGATAATAAATAGGCTTGTTTTTTACGATGAGCATTCAATTCAAGTGATACGTTTCCATCAAAGGCAAAACAAAGAATCTATGACTAGATTCCCGCTCATACCATATAACTTTCCTCTGGTTACAGCATCCGCAGACTTTTCCTAGGATGGTTGTTAATGCCCACATTGTGCTAACAACGACGAGCCAACTTAATTGCTACATGATCTATTTAAATGGAGTGTAAACATTCACTTTCTTTTCCAAAATGGAAGCCATTTGCAATTCAATTAAAAAAGCAATGCTGCAACTTCTCTTTCTGCAAAGCAAAAACTTATATTTTGTTGCCATCTAGCCAGAGACTAACCTTCAGACACTATTCAGGAAAAAGCCGAACAACAGATGAAAAAAAACCGCCAATCTTTAGATTGGCGGTTTATATTATTAAAGCTTATTTTATATAATTATCGATTTAGAACTTCTGGTTAATTCGAACAAACCAGCTACGTCCGAACAAACGGTACGTACTTTCATCTGTACTACCATTAAAGGCAGGTTCAATGTAAGGAGGTAGTTCATCTGTAATGTTAGTTACACCAACACTTAGCTTAGTACCAAAATCGAAATTGTATGCAACAGTTACATCGTGATAAACAAATGAATCAACCTTGTAAACATGATTTCCTTTATCAAGATCTGTTGGGTCATTTGGAGTTGTTCCCCAGTAAGTTAACTCTTCATACTCTAGACCTGAGATATAGTTCATGTTGTAGTTAACTGACAAATCTTCCCACGTGTAACCAGCAGTAAAGTTAAGCTTATCTGTTGCATAGCTAGTATCATTATCGAATCGACCATTAAGGTCTTCCATTTCAAATGTATTAGTTGATGCATTGTAAACTTGGTTTTCACGCTCAAGGAAGTGAGTCCAAGATAGGTTAAAGGCGAAATCACCCGCTAATGCTTCTAGAGCGTAATTAGCTTCGATATCTAAACCTTTTGCAGTCATACGACTAAGGTTAGTTGATTTCTCTGAAATGTAAGATAGCTCGCCGTTAGTACGCTCAATATTATCACAAAGTGCTGCAACACCACCTAAATAACAACCATTTAGCGAGTCGCCAGCGCTGATTGAATCAATAACATCATCTAATTCAATAGCCCAGTAATCTACAGTAAGACCTAAACCGTCAACAAAGTTTGGTGAATAAGCAACACCGACAGTAAATGTATCACCTTCTTCTGGTTGTAGAAGAGGGTTACCACCAACCTGAGCTAGCTGTTGTGCATCATTGTTTCCGCTACCGCCTGATGGTACGCCATCAGCCATACAGTTACCTTGTTGAGTACCGTCTAGGTTGCCCCAGTTACCAGAACCACATGGGTCAATTGCACTTGGGAATGAATCTGACTCAGGAGCGTATAGAGAGCTAATACCAGGAGCTCTAAATACTGTACCGTAAGTACTACGGAATAGTAGACCGTCGATAATTCCCCACTCAAGACCTAATTGGTAAGTCGTTGCAGCATCAAACGCATCGAAATCATCCCAACGAACACCAGCTTTAACGTCTAAACGCTCAACACCTGGTAGTTCAGCTAATACAGGGATTACGAACTCACCGAATAGACTGTTAACTTCTAGAGAACCCGATGTGCCTTTACCTTTGTTACCAGTAACTTCACCCATGAACTTACCAGAATCATTAACAGCATTTAGCTCTTCTTTACGGTATTCGTAACCTACGCCACCAGAAATAGTGCCTGCTGGAGCTTCGATTAAGTCACCACCAACGAACGCCGTAACAGTTTGAAGCGTGTAAGTTGAAGAGTCAATTAGAGGCGCTGATACATAATCAAGCATATCTTGTGTAATTGAACCAGGACCACCAAACACATTCATTGATACACAATCTGCGATTGGGGCATCAGCGGTACCACATACGATATTGCCATCAGCATCTTTAAAAGATGGCCCCATCGCTTTAGACAGGTTTGGACCGTATAGCTGACCAAAGTCAGTCGAAGCTGTTGAACTATGACCATAGTTATAGTTTACGTCGTAATAATAGCTCTCACCAATATCACCTTCAAAACCGATAACTTGCTGGAAACGTGTAACATCTTGTTCAAAGCTACGTCCGCCTTCAAGCATACGACGACGTGAACGCAGAACGTCTTCACCAAATGGGTTATAGTAGTTGTCACGAGATACGCCATTAAATGAAGTGCCGTCTGGAGTCGTTCCTGAATATGCAGGATCATAACGAGTATCATATGGAACTGCTGCTAACTCTTGACGAGACTTACGATGGTTAAGACGAGTTTCAGAATAAACCGAAACATTTTCATTAAAATCAAAGTGACCTTCTGCGAAAAAGTTTAGTTTTTCGTAAGGCGTCTGCATGTAGTTTACAGGGTTGTAGTTATAAGTATCTGCATCAGTAAAATCACGGAAGTCACCAAGTTCAGCAATACCACCGTCACACTTACCGTTAGTCTGGTTTGGACCTGATGCAAGATAATATTGACCACAAGGCGTAGAACCACTACCTAGGAAATATGCGTTAGAATCAGGGCCTTCACCAATCAGGCCATTTTGCCAGAAAGACAGTTCATCAGCTTCACCAAAGATAACCCATGGGTTGTTCAAGAAATCAACGTCACTGTCACCTTGGTAAACAGGATCTTGTTTCACGTAGTCAACACCAACAGTGAAGTGACCATCCTCAAATGCTTTACCTGCAACTAAACTAAAGCTGTTCTGTTTATTTGTATCAACATCAAAAGAATTACTTGTCTGGAATGTAGCTTCAATCCCTTCAAAATCACGACGAGTAATAATGTTCACAACACCAGCTACGGCATCAGCACCGTAAGTAGCTGAAGCACCGTCTTTAAGAACCTCAATACGCTCAATCATTGAACTAGGAATAGATTGGAAGTCCGAAGATACAGGACGGCGACCGTTAACTAGTACCAATGTACGAGATGAACCCAAACCACGAAGTTCTACGAATGTACCACCATTACCGCCATTGTTAGTAGTGGTCATAGCAGGAGAACCTGACATCACGGCACTATTTTGAAGGAACTGACCAACATCTTGGATACCTTGAACAGCCATTTGCTCAGCTGTGATTGTGGTCATTGGCGATGCCGACTCTAGGTCAGTACGCTTAATACGCGAACCTGTTACTTCGATACGCTCTACAGTATCTTCTTCCGCTGCGAATGCTGCTGGAGCAGTAAAAGCAGCCGTCATAGCACCACTAACTAGTGCGATACGCACTGAATTAGCTAGTAAGTTATTCTTATACATTGTAAATCTCCCTGGACTTTCTTTTATTGTTTTATACAAACAGACCAAATTATTAACAAAAAGTTACACTCAGCCTTATTTGCACACAAATAAAAACACAACCGAAACATTTTTACAACAAAGCTCTCAATGTCACGCAAAGGTTGTAACTTTAAAGTTGCATTCATGCGTTTATACTAAATAAGGGGAACAGCCTGAGCCGCTAATGCTGACTAAACATAAAGGTAAAACTAAAAGGCTGGTGTTAGATAATTAACATCAACAAAAGTACAGAACACTTCTTCCCTGCGCAAAACGTTAAGCCTAAGCGACTGTAAAATAACGAATAAAAAACCACAAAAAAGAAGTCGAAAGTTGTACCTTATGCAAATTAAGTGATAAAAAATAATAGTGAAGTTCGATAGGAAATATGAAAAACAACGTAAAAGTCAGTGACACATACAGTCAATATTTGTTTATTCCCTCCTATAAATAACCTCCTCTTTTTCGAGCTAACACCCCATACGTAAACATATTGTTACGGATTAGTGTTCACTTTCCAAAAACAATAAACAGAAATAAGTCACTGTAAATAAAGAAGTAAACCTTCCAGCACTCAATCCAAGATAAAAAAATACATTTTTTTATCTAAAACGTACTAGCTGCCCAAAAATCAAGCAGCGAACAGCCATGTTACAAGCTTGTCACTCTTCTAAATATAATTCGAAACGAAAACCAGGGCATGCCTATCAATCGCCTTCTATAGATTTAGCACGTTAGTCACTTATGGTTAAAGTAGAGAGGCTTCTGTCAGGTTAGAAGCTGCACGGATAGAGGTAATGTGTGGCTAAAGCGGTTCAAGTTGCAGTATGCATTCAATGATTGATTAACAATCAGAATTTTAAGATTACCCTTCTTTACAACCTCGAATTGAAGGTAACAAAAAAGCCAGTAACATAAGTTACTGGCTTTTAAAATTGAAACTGTCGTTAAGCGTTACAGCGTGTAACGAATACCAATTGCGATACCGTCGTCTTCTGAGATTTCCATCGCAGCTTGTTGCTTTTTATCTGCGCTAGTGAAGTCACTAAAGTCTTTACGGCCTTCTAGGTAAAGCACAGTGTTTGAATCCCAAACATAGTGAACACCTGCAACTGCGAACTGGCGTTTAAACACATCACCATTGTATGCGGCTTCATACTCGTCACCGGCATCTAAAATGTTGTAAGAAACGAAGGTACGGATACCGTTATCAAACTTGTATGAAAACAGTGATTCTACACCCCAAGCTTCTGGAAGCATGCGACCTAGGTTATCTGTATCATGGAACTCTTGCTTGTTAACGTTTGCAGCGCCGTAGAAGCCTGCGCCGTCCCAGTTGCCCCAAGTGATACCAGCACCATAAATAGAATCTGTTTCAGTGAAACGCTGGCCTGCTGATGTTGTAGCTTCAAACTCACCTAAGTTGAAACCAGCGGTAAGTGTTAGCTTGTCAGTAACGTTATAAGTTGCCGCACCACCGTAGGTGTAGTTGTATTCAACTTTTGTTACAGCATCAGTAGTATTGGTGCCAATCGCTTTAACAGCCATAAAGTTAGCCGTTGGCAAAATAGGAGAAGAACCATCTTGTTCTTCATCTACATCGAAACTGTCCTGCTTTAGCTGTGCCTGTAGCGCAAAGCTGAAATCACCAAAAGCGTTACGGTATTGAACAGTCTTATCGCCACGACCAGTACCATTTACTGCACCGTCAGCTTTGTTATAAGTGTATGTACCAGAAGCATTACCATCCCACACGAAACCATAGTTGGTGTTGTAAACAACATCGTACCATGCGCCCCACTGCTTACCGATAGTGATAGAACCATAAGTATCGTGGCTTAGACCAACATAACCTAAACGGTTATTTAGAAAATCGCTGCTTTGTGATTCAAAGTTACTTTCACTGCTATAAGCAATTGAACTGTTACCGAATGGGTTTACGCCCCATTCTAGTTTGGTGTAGGCCTTCCAACCGTCGCTCATTTCACGAGTAAAACCGAAGTTAATGCGTGAAGCGCCGTTTACGACTTGAGTATCACCCTGAGTGTTAATGATTCGAGCATCAATGAAGCCGCCAATTTCAACTGCGTTTTTACTGTCTTTATAGATTTCGATTGCTGATGCTGTTGGTACAAAGATCACTGCGGCCAAAGCCGATGCTACTAAAGTCTTTTTCATGTAATGCCTAACCTTTAATTATGTTCAGTCTGCTTCATCAATATTTAGTCCATTCCGTTGTTTTCTTTCTATCCTAATTGCAAACGAGGTTAGCAAAAGATTAGCAATCACTCAAAGACGAACATCACATAAATAGCTATGTTTTGCACTAAATTAACTAGTGAAACCACAACCCACAAAGGATTAAACCATCTGTTAACATTTAAACAGCAGACCATTAATAGCTATTAATCTAAATTAACGTCATTTGATTTGATGTCACTTGACTGAAACTTTTATTCATTATTGAAAGTATTGGCTCGGCAATAGGTCCTAATTGACGATTAATGTAATAATCGAAATCAATCGGTGATGTCTGATATGAGACAGGTTCAGCACCAGAAACTGTCATTACATATTCGATTCGAGCTCCTCTTTTAGTCACACTCTCATCGTTAGTTGCATCAAACAATAATTTAGCCGCTTTTAGGTGTGGCGAAGACTTGGCTGTATAGTCTTCGAGATTACGTCTTAGGTTTTTTACGAAAATAAGTTCCTCGCGATAGGCTCCACGATTTAGAGCCTCAATGGTGGACTTAATGTAGCCCTCCACATCTTGGTGGTTAAATAAACGTTCATACAGCTCATATTGCACGCGACGAGCTAAGGGGGACCAGTCACTTCTAACTTGCTCCATCCCTTTAAAAATCAACTCCTTCTCACCCTCTTTGGTTAGTTTAGTACCAACGTAGCGTTTTTTAGAACCTTCGGCAGAGCCTCGAAGTGTTGGCATAAAAAACTGTTCAAAATGAGTTTCAAACTCCAACTCGAGAAAACTCTCTAGCTTAAAGTCTTCGGTTAATTTTTGCCGCCATAGCTGATTAACTTGTGACGCTAAATGTTTACCCGTCGCTTGCACCTTTTTGTCGTCAAAGTCATTTCCCAACCACACAAATGTTGAATCGGTATCGCCATAAATCACCTCAAAGCCCGCCTCTTCTATCCAGCTACGCGTTTGTTTCATTATTTCATGACCACGCATAGTTATGGAGCTTGCAAGCTTGGCATCATGAAATACACAGCCACGAGAGCCAAGTACCCCATATAACGAATTCATGATAATTTTAATCGCTTGCGATAAAGGCGCATTATGGTTGGCTTTAGCCTGCTCTCTTTGCTCAGAAAGGTGTTTAATCAACTGCGGTAATATAGGGGTTTTACGACTAAAACGGGCACCTAAATAACCTGGTACTGTTTCTGCCAGCTCTGCAGATTCAACGAGCCCTTTAGGGTCGATAAGGAATGTTCGAATAATTGACGGGTAAAGACTCTTAAAATCTAACACCAAGATATGCTTATACAGTCCAGGCACAGAGTCCATCACATAACCGCCAGGGCTTTCAATCCCATCACTTGCAGGAGAACTTGGCGCAACATAGCCACTGCGATGCAAATGCGGTAAGTAGAGGTTCATGAATGCAGCCACAGAAGCTCCAACTCTGCCAAGTTCCAAGCCGGTTAGCTTGGCTCTCTCGATAGCAAAATCAAACAACTGCGTTTTTTCAAATATGTCCCATACCAATCGGCTGTCTGTTAAGTTGTAATGCGCTAAGGCTGGCTTATCATTTGCAAAGAGTTCATTGATTTCATCCATTCTATTGCCAACATTGTCGATAGCTTTCCCTTCATCCAATAAGGCCCGAGATACAAACTCCAGCGAATAGCGATCAAACTGATAAAAAGCAGCTTTTAGCCAATCAAATCCATCCAGCACAACTCGCCCATAAAGAGACAGCGTCTCTGGTCGATACTTATCTTCAACTTTCCAAGATAAATTTTGCTTATTACGTCCAATCGCCAGTGCAATGCCATGATGTTTAGCGCGGCGATATAACAGAGCTAAGTCAAATGTCACGACTGACCAGCCTATAATGATGTCTGGATCGTATTCGTTAAACCACGCTATCAATTCATGGATCAATGCGACTTCATTGTTAACCCACTGAATGTAGCTAATCTCAACCTCTTGAGGCTCACCTATCATTATCACTTTCTCAAAAATCACACCACTTTCCGTCTGGCCATATAAACCGACGGAATAGAGTTCACCAGAAAAACTACATTCAAAATCAAGCGAGATGGCTTTAAGAGGCTGTACGAGCTCTGTTGGTCTCGCTTTTTTAGCGATAAAGCGTGGTTCGACGCCATGAGCGGCTTGCAAATAATGGCCACTAAATTCAACATCTAAGGCTATAAAGCGCTCGATGAGAAATCGATGTTCAGCCTTGATATCACTTTCAAATAACTCAATAGCTTGGTCCTTAGCTACACGAATTAAGTGACGCAGTTGCCTTATATCATTGCAATAAAGCGCAGTAACTTGTTCCAGTTGAAAATTTTTTAACGGCAAGCGTTTGCTGCGGATATTAGTCAGCTCTCTATGCTGGTAAATTAGCCCTTCATCTGTGGTACGAATAAAGCAAACATGCTCTTGCTCTGGGACTTCAACGATGACAGGACCCGATGCAGTTGCAACTACATATTCTAAACTTAACCCCATTTTATGCTGATTGACATGACGAGTTAGCACACGACCTTTTATTATCTGCAACGCACTGGAAGTTGGATTCATGGCTATATACTCAATTAAATTCACGAATAATCACATAACTCTTCTTAGGCTATGTAATCACTGTTATTATGTACAGCATTATTTACTGGACCAGTGCATTCATGTTATCGGCAGACGTTAAAACCCAGATCCGTACTATATATAAAGGCATCGCTTCCTCTTTGCCTAACTTTCGCTCTCGGCGAGAACAGAACTATATCGTCGCGGAGATCTCGAAAACACTTGCGGGTGAGTACGACAAGCAACGCCGAATAATCGTAGTTGAAGCTGGTACCGGTATTGGTAAGTCATTAGCATACATACTAGGGACCATTCCCCTGGCATTAGCCAGCAAGAAAAAAGTCTGTATAGCAACGGCAACGGTGGCACTGCAAGAGCAGCTGCTTCACAAAGACCTCCCCTTTTTCCTGCAGCATTCAGGTTTAGACTTTACCTTTGGCTTAGTTAAAGGGCGTCAGCGCTATGTGTGTTTATCAAAGCTTGAGATGCTGGTCGGCTCAGACAACAGTAACCAAATGGCAATGTGGCAATCTAAGCCCGATCAAAGCCAGGTTGATATGCTCGAAGGCTTACTTAAAGATTATAAAGAGTCCCGCTGGAATGGTGAGCGCGACACACTGACTAAACCACTGCCTGATCATCTATGGCAGCAAATAGCTTGTGATAAACACAGCTGTCACAAACAGCTTGCCAGCCATAGAAACTGCCCATTTCATAAAGCCCGTGAAGATCTCGACACTTGGGATGTGCTTATTGCTAACCACAGCTTATTGTTTGCAGATTTAGAACTTGGCGGCGGCGTTATTTTGCCCGATCCTGAAGATCTCTATTATGTTATTGATGAAGCACATCATCTGCCCATCGTTGCTCGTGACTTTAGTAGTGCACAAGCCACTATTCGAGGCGCTACTGATTGGCTGGAGAAACTAACCAAAACGACTTCAAAGCTGCAAAACCAGATTAAGAGCAATTATATTATTGCTCCCGCTCAAGCAATGCTTGACCATATTGGTGATATCAGTGGTTTACTTAACCAGGTCGCTCATTTTTGTGACGCTCAAGCTAAACAGTTTGATAACCCTGAAAGTCGCTTTCGTTTCGAACACGGCAAACTGCCACCCGCTCTACTTATTCTCGCAGAAAACTTAGCCACGGCCTCTAATGTTGCGCTTAAACAGTTTAACAAAATGCTCGCCCTGCTAAATGAAGCGATTAAAGATGGCGATATCCCTAAACATCAATCAGAAGCGTTACTGTCAGAAACCGGCTTTATGCTGCAGCGTATCGAGAACTTACAAAAGCTGTGGAAGATGATGGCCAAACAAGATAATCCAAAAGGTGCACCAATGGCTCGCTGGATAGAACAGCTGACTGGTAAACAATCGGATTATTTATTCAGTGCTTCACCGATTGAAGTCGGTTTTATGCTTGAGAACTTACTTTGGGATAAAGCTGCCGGGGTTGTGCTGTGTAGCGCAACACTGAGAGCACTAAACAATTTTAACCATTTTACTCATCAAGTCGGTTTATCCATTAATGATGGTAGTCGATATTTGGCTCTCGACTCTCCGTTTGATTTTGAACAAAATGCCACACTGTTCTTGCCGCAAATGGATACCGAGCCGACCCATGATAACTATACCGATGAACTGGCAAAACAGATTATCGCGCTTGTTGAAGATGAGATGGCAAGTCTAGTGCTGTTTGCATCTTATTGGCAGATGGAGAAAGTTGCAGATCTGGTCGAGAATAAAATTAAAACAAGCTTACTCATTCAAGGCACCTTGCCACGGCAAGAGATCTTAAAGCAGCACAAAGCGCTTTGTGATGACTCGAAACCGAGTATCATCTTTGGTACTGGCAGTTTTTCAGAGGGACTCGATCTACCCGGAGATTATTTAACAAACCTCATTATTACAAAGCTGCCTTTTGCTGTACCGACCTCCCCTGTAGAGCAAGCTCATTCAGAATATATTAAAATAAAAGGTGGAAACCCCTTTTTGCAACTCACAATCCCAGATGCTTCGCGCAAACTAGTACAGAGTTGTGGTAGATTACTCCGAAAAGAACAGGATTACGGTCGAATTTCTATTTTGGATAGACGCTTGGTGACCAAGCGCTATGGAAAATCCCTATTAGATGCCCTACCTCCTTTTCGACGTGTTATTGAATAGGACAACGATTGGACTTAATACTAGACCCAAGTAGCTGGGCTTTACTGGCATTGATAGGGTTAATAGCAGGATTTATCGACGCTGTTGCTGGCGGCGGTGGGCTGTTATCAATACCGGCTTTGCTTACCATGGGGGTACCTCCTCACATGGCGCTGGCTACTAATAAGCTAGCAGCTTGCTTTGGCTCTTCGATGGCCGCCTACACTTATTATAAGCAACGGCTATTCTCACCAAGCTTGTGGTACCACACATTTATAGCCACCTTTATTGGCGCAGTTATTGGTACATTTATTGTGTCGATTATCGATAACCAATGGCTAGAAAAATGGTTACCGCTAATTATTATCGCTATCGCTATTTATACGCTTTTTCAGCCCAACGCCATGGGATGTAAAAATTGTGAAATTCCAGTGAAACCCAAAAGTAAGTTGAAGCAGTGGCTACAAGGACTACCACTTGGATTCTACGATGGTTTTGCTGGGCCCGGTATCGGCGCATTTTGGACGGTCACCAGTACTGGGATGCATAAGTTACCATTACTTTATAGCTTAGGGCTTGCTCGAGCGATGACTTTTACCAGTAATTTCACCTCGCTGATTATATTTTTGCTCATGGGTCAGGTAAATTTAGCCATAGGGTTAGCCATGGGCATTTGCATGATGATAGGCTCATACATAGGCGCGCATTCTGCCATAAAATTCGGTTTACCTTTCATTAGACCAATTTTTGTCACCATGATTTTACTGATTGCAGCTCAGTTAGCTTGGAGTGCTTGGGCATGAACATCAATGAACTTATTAATAAGCTCAAGCAGCAATTAAAGCAGCTAGAGCAAGATGTATTACAACATGATGCAGCCCTACCGCCCGGGCAGCGTAAATTGATGCAAGATGTAGAACGTTTTAATAATGAGCTTTTTATCCAGGAAGGCGCGCAGCTCAAGCCTTGCATCGATCAGCTATCAAGAAATATAAACCAACTACAACAGCTTCTTATCGCTAAACGCTCACACTACACCATAATTTCAAGCTGTGAGAAAATACAAGATAGATTTAGCGCTGTGCGCCGAGCACTAACGACAACCAATATCAACATTAAGTCATTAGAGCAGCAGAAACGTACCCGACGCGCACATGCCATTAAGCGGGGAGCGAAAGCACACCAGCAAAGTGGCTTCAGCTGGATAGCTTCAAATGTAATGCAAAATAGCCATCAACTTTATGAAGAACTTAACAAACATTTGAACTGGGCTAAAATTATTGAACAAAAAATTGAAAATTTGCAATTTTCTCTTGAAAACTGTCATAGTGCTGACAAAATCAAGCTACAGAATGAGATCCTTGCTCAACATTCACGTTTGGGCAAATGTCGACAAGCTACTAGTTATATTGAAGATCGCATCCAACTTTTCGAGCGACCTTTCAAAAGCCAAAATCGTTAAGGAGCAACAATGAAACCGCTACTACCCATCACCGCTATTCTCGCTTTATGTGGTTCCTCTGCAGCATTTGCTGCAAATTTGAATATTCCGATGGCATTTGAGTATATTGCGCTTGATGGAAAAGAAGTTGAAACCAGTTTGTTTAACCACAAATCTGAACTTGAACTCGATAACGGCACCCACAAAATTGCCATTCGCTACAACGATCTTGTCGAAGATGATTTCAGTGACAGCGAGACAAATATTAAATCCTCCCCCTTTGTCATCACCCTTAAAGTTGACGGCGATTATGAGTATCATATGAAACCAGCTGACGGTGATTTCGTGAAACACCCAGCTAAGTTTGCTAAATCACCTCAAGTGGTTATTACTCGTAAAGATAATGGCACTGTAAACTATCAAGTCACTCAGACTAATATCACTGAAGAATCTTTTGTCTCTCGTCTATTTAGCGGCAACTCCGCTACAGATGTCGATGTCGAAGCGGCCGTAGCAACTGGCGCAGCAGTCGGTGTAGCATCTTCAGCGCCGACAGCCCCTGTTAGTAAAGCTTCACCTGCCGTTGCAGCAACAGCGGTTACAGCAACGGCTGCTACAGCGAATAAAACTGTCACTACGGCAGATGATGCAGCAAAAGCAGAGCAGATGTTACAGTACTGGTGGCTTCATGCAGATGACAAAACACGAAAGGAATTTATGAGTTGGGCAATCAAACAGCTTTAACCCATTAAAGCATGTTACCGCTGATCTATCACGCCAGCTATTCTAAGCTGGCGTTACCTTCCAAACATCGCTTTCCTGCAACTAAGTACCATTATTTATACCAGTATTTATTACAGCAAGGTATTGCACAGCCATCGCAATTTTTCGCAGCAGAAGCGGTCACACAACAGGCATTATCTGATATTCACTGCGCCAACTACGTCAGTCATTTTATAAATGGCACACTTGATACTAAATCGATGCGGCGTATAGGATTCCCTTGGAGTGAGTCACTCGTAGAAAGAACCCTGCGCTCTGTCGCAGGGACAGAATTGACCTGCCAAAAAGCCATAGATCATGGTTGTGCTATCCATTTAAGCGGAGGTTACCATCACGCACATCATCAATTTGGCAGCGGCTTTTGTATTTTCAATGATTTAACCTATGCTGCTCAGCAAGCATTAAAGCTACCAGATATAGACAAGGTCCTCATTTTTGACTGTGATGTACATCAGGGCGATGGCACCGCTACAACCGCTGCCGCTTTTGATAACATCATCACCTGCTCCATACATTGCCAACATAATTTTCCTGCTCGTAAGCAACAATCAGATTACGACATAGAACTTCCTCGTGGTACTGCCGATAAACATTACTTAGAAACTGTAAGTCAGACTCTTAGCTACCTTGTTCGCCTGCATCAACCCGATCTCATTATTTACGATGCAGGTGTTGATATTCATATTGATGACAACCTTGGCTACCTTAATATTAGCACTGAAGGTATTTATGCCCGCGATAAGTCCGTGATACAGCAAGCATATTCAACCAAAATACCCATTGCTTGTGTGATTGGAGGGGGATACAGTAATGAACAAGACCTACTGAATATTCGACACAGCCAACTATTTTTAGCCGCTAATTCAGTTTTAGCCAATAACCTCCAAAAATAGTGTAATTAATTGGAGAAGCAGAGATAACTCTGGGAGAAGTATATGCAATTAGACATAAGAAATTACTACGAAGTTCTGTTACTTGAGATGCTTTCAGACGAAGGATTGTTAGATGAATTACCTGCGGATTACCTTGCGGATCTATGCTGTATTACACTGAATAAATTACCGACTCGATATATTCGACACTTGGTTGACACCTACTTTTTTGAAGATTATGCAGAGTTAACCAAAATGAAATCTGAAATCCATAAAGCGTTAGAAGAATCTAGAGCATTTTTAAAGGAAAATCAGAAAAAAGAGGGCTAAACAACAAAGGGAGGCTTCATAGTGTAGAGGTTTCCCTAACACCTAGCGTCAGACAATAGAGTTAAAAGTAACATGAAACACTGCTATTACGGCATTGAACGCCAATAATCTAATTTTGACAATACACTAAGGTTTTTAACAAGAAACGAGAAGAGTTTGGAGGTTTCCCTAGAGCCACACCCCGGCACATGAGTTACTTGCTGCGGTTGCTCCCTTCCAGGCCTGGCCGAGTTCACAAGTTATCATTGCGGGGGGACCCTAGGGTCACCACTGATTTCGTTGAAAGCAGTTGCTCTCAAGAACGGCAGCATTATCTACCATGAATCGAATCCAAGCAAGTCCTTATCGAGTTTCAGTTGCTACTTTTGGTTCAATCGCTGCTTCTATAGACAAAAGCCCTCAATAGAAGGCTTATTTACACTTAAATAGCAGCTTAAAGCGATATAGCTACAAACTCAAAATGGCCTTGTTTTGCTCTATCAGCTTATTGCCTATACCTTTTACATTAGATAGATCATTGATAGAACCAAACTTACCGTGTGTCTTTCTGTAATCGACGATAGCTTTCGCTTTTGAATCACCGACACCTTTCAACGTTGATAACTGGGCAGCACTGGCAGAGTTGATACTAATAATCTGAGCACTCTTTTGAGTAGATGTTTTACTAGTATCAGCGGCAACTTGGTCAACAGCTGCTTGTGCTGATGAAAATGACATAAGGCTGGTAAGTAATAAAGCGGGTATTAATTTCTTATTCATTGACTGTATCCTTGTATGTTCCATAAATGAGTAACCTTATTCCGACTCCTTGGCTACGCAGCAAAATGTAGATCACCCCCACGAAATACGCCATAAACCGACCAACATCTCACGCAAAAGTTTTACGCGACGATCAAGATCACAAAACAGCCTTACGGATAAACTTTCAATAACTCTAAATAAGTATTCAAATCTATTCGGTTTGACGGGAAAATTTGTAAGTTGCAAACACCTGATACGGCCTTAGCTCAAACTTAACCACTAAACGTGCTTCGTATCACCTCAACTGAGCTTCAGTTTTGTCAGATAATAACAACATGAGCGATTTTGAAGTTAATCACGACTGCACTAGAGTGTTTCAACCGACAATAATAATGGACTGACAAATGTCTTTAGACTCTACCGAAGCACCTAATCAGATCAGTAACAGCATTACTGCTCAGCAGAAAAAGTTAATAATACTTGCCGCAGATATCGTATTGCTTTTCTTGATGTATAATTTTCTCCCTTTTGAACAGGGAGTTAATACTGGACTCGCATTACTGACTTTTGCCGCCATATTGTGGCTTACTGAAGCAATACACATCAGTATTACCGCAATTATGATCCCTATACTCGCGGTGCTCTTTGGCGTGTTTGAAACCCAAGCTGCCATGAGTCATTTTGCCAATCCCATCATCTATCTTTTCTTTGGTGGGTTTGTATTGGCTGCAGCCTTGAATCACCAAGGCATTGACCGACTGATTGCCCAGAAAGTACTCATGGCATCTAAAGGCCGGTTATCGGTAGCCTGTGTTATGTTATTTGGGATCACTGCGCTACTGTCGATGTGGATAAGCAACACTGCTACTACCGCAATGATGCTGCCCCTTGCACTTGGGATCTTACATCAGATAGATATAACCAAACATAAGAGCACCTATCTGTTCTTACTCCTCGGTATTGCTTATTCTGCAAATATTGGTGGTATTGGAACACTAGTGGGTAGTCCGCCTAATGCCATTGCTGCCGCTCAAGTCGGTTTATCTTTTAGCGATTGGCTAGAGTTCGGCTTAATCACTGTAGCAATCATGTTGCCACTGATGTTAGTGGGTCTTTACTTATATTTAAAACCCGACCTGTCAATGGTTTGTGAAGTAAAAGCCGAAAAGCAATCACTGACTTTCCAAGGAAAATTAACACTACTTATTTTTGTCACCACAGTCTGTTGTTGGATATTTAGTAAACCGCTATCACAGGCATTAGGCGGCATCTCTAAATTTGATACGGTAGTAGCGCTGAGCGCAGTTGTGACTCTTGCGGGACTTGGGTTAGTGCAATGGAAAAAAATTGAGTCTACGACCGATTGGGGCGTGTTAATTCTATTTGGTGGCGGCCTCACCTTAAGTGCTGTACTTAAAGCAACTGGGACGAGTGTATTTTTAGCCCATTGGGTTACCGATATATTTGGCAATGCTCACATGGCACTATTCATTTTTGCTGTAATCGCATTTGTTGTCATGCTGACTGAGTTTGCCAGCAATACCGCCAGTGCTGCACTTTTAGTTCCAGTGTTTGCCGCCATTGCAGAAGCACTTGGGTTATCACCTGTGATGTTGTCAGTCCTCATCGGTATTGCTGCTTCTTGTGCATTTATGCTGCCCGTTGCCACACCGCCAAACGCCATCGTTTATGGCTCAGGCTACATTAAACAATCCGAGATGATGCGTGCCGGCGTTATAATTAACTTCATCAGTATGTTTGCGCTTTATATTATTGCGCACACTTTCTGGAATATTTAAGGCGACTTCACTCAAACAAAGGATTGAGTATAGTCAATCCATAACATAAGTTAAGCCACTGTAAGTAAACACTTACAGTGGCTTAATCGCTTGAAGTGATAGTATATTACAATGCAGCTAACCCCTTATCTAGCGCGGTGATGATATCTTCGACGGCTTCCAACCCGATGGAAATCCGTAACAAATTATCCGTTATTCCAGCTTTCTCTCGCTCTTCGGGGCTATAAGGTGAGTGTGTCATCGACGCGGGGTGTTGGATCAGCGACTCAGCATCGCCTAAACTCACGGCGATAGAAAACAGATCCAACTGATTGATAAATCTTATTGATGCTTGCAGATCTGCCTTCAACTCAAAGGCTATTACGCCACCAGCTCGTTTCATTTGATGGCCAAGGAGTACATTACCACTGTGACTTTTTAGCCCTGGATAGTAAACCTTGGAAACTTTACTATGCCCCTGCAAAAACTCAGCAACACGTTCAGCGCTATCACAATGGCGTTGTAGCCTTACATCGAGGGTTTTAAGTCCGCGTAGGATGAGCCAAGCATCATGGGGAGAGATAACCCCACCAATATCTTTTAGTACCTCATACTTAATCACATCCATCTGTTCTCGGCTTGAACAAACCACTCCAGCAATTACATCGCCATGCCCGTTGAGGTACTTAGTTGCACTATGGATAACAATATCAATACCGTGTTTTATTGGTTGTTGCAGCAACGGAGTCATAAAAGTGTTATCAACCACGCTAACCAGCTTATACGCCTTTGCAATACGGGCAATAGCATCAAGATTGAACACCTTTAGGTGGGGGTTAACCGGTGTTTCACAAAACAGAACTTTGCTATTGGGTTTAATCGCCGCTTCTATTTCATCGAGACGACTAAAATCAACCAAACTCACCTCAATGCCAAACTTGGCAAGTTGAGAGTTCATTAACGCAAATGTACAGCCATAGACGGCATTTGATGCAATCAGGTGATCGCCTTTCTGTAAATTTGCTAATAAGGCAGCTGAAACTGCCGCCATTCCCGATGCGGTCGCCGCAGCACAATCACTGCCCTCTAGCGCAGCGATTCTACGTTCTAGCTCAGCGGTAGTAGGATTCCCTAAGCGAGTATAAATAAAGCCAGGTTCCTCCCCGGCAAATCTTGCCCCGCCCTGTTCTGCACTATCAAACACAAAAGTTGCACTTTGGCATAAAGGTGTCACTAGGGCACCGTGTTCATTAGGTATATGCCCAGCATGAATAACCTGGGTTGCTTGCTGCCATTTGTCTTGCATTTTGATCTCCCACTCAATGCTTGTTGAGCAGATGCCATTTAATAGTTGTTGTTTGCATCTGCTTGGAGCCAACCAAATCAATAGGAAACAATTAGAACTGCATAGCTGGCTGCGAAGTCGCTCATTCAATCAGGCCAATAATAGCTGATCATATTGAGCTCAAATTACACGCGTTTTGAATAATTACCTTGGACTAGTCCAAGGTAATTAAAAACTATTGAGTGAAGATTAATATCTTGTGGCTTGTAAAAGATATGTTACGTGAGGATGCTAAGTGTCTATTTATAAGGTGCTGCAGTCTGTTAACGCTCGCTATCTATCTTCAACCTCTTGCTTTTCTTTCTTTGCAGTTTTACTCAGAACCACAGAGGTCAGCTCTTTCAAATCCAATAGAAGCTCTTTATGGATCCCATTTAATTTAGGTTTGGTCTGTTCGTTAAATTCAAGTGGTCGACATAGCGCCATAGCTTGATAACCTAGACGTGCGGTCAGCAATCCACCACCCAGTCCTTGTCCTATACGTGCGGACAACTTACCAGACATTTCAACGGACAATAGTTGAGTGCCTAAATCGGTGGCTATTTCACTGGTACCCGCGTAGATAATATTACCAATAATGCCACGAATAAGCTTAATACGGCTCCAATAGCCCAGTTCAATGCCGTAGCATTTAGCGAGTTGGTTAATCATGCTTTGGTTACGCCAAAGGATAATCGCCATATCGAGCACGGCTAAAGGACTCGCCGCCAACAATAGCGCAGATTCTTGTGCAAAACGTCGCACTATTTTTTTGGCCTGTAGATCTCTATCGACCAACACACAAGCTTCAAATAACACCAACTTCTCAGCGTCGTTATGCTCTTCACTCACTTGCTGCAAATAACGTTCACTATGGCCGTTTCTGGGAAGTTGAGCTAATAACTTGTCAATAAATAGATCCGCTTCACCCATCTGCATACTATTAAGCAGTCGCATGCCAGTGGCCTGAGTTTCCTCTACCTTTTTTAATCTTTTTAATTTACGCCATTCAGTAACACTGACTTTTAACGCCCAAGCGACCACCAGTGTTGCCACAACGGCGTACAAAGTAAATAACCAAGAACTTTGCAGAAATGCAGCATATAAACCGAGGCCAGTCTCAACGGTTGCGATGACTAACACCCCAAACAGACAAGCTTTACCTAACCAGCCACGCCTGCTTTTTTTACTTGAAGAAAGGCCATCATTGAGCTGCTCAACACCATCAAAGTGTTCATCTAATTTGGTTTCTAGCGCTTGTTCAGACAGCGTGTCTATTTCGACAAATTCTTCATTGGCTGAAAAGCTAGATGCTGGCGCAATGTCCAATACCGTCTTTTCGTCTACTGAGTCGAATCGCTGTTGTTTTTTAATTGAAATGTTATCTGTATTCACTTTAACTTATCACCAACTAAATACTGCAATACATGATCGAGCCGTATATGCTCAAAGTCCGCCTTACTCCCCTGTTTACCGGTAACCTTTCGCGGTGCAAAGCTGACAAAGTCAAAGCCTTGTTGTTGCCAAAAGTCTGCAGCTGGCAGCGATTTTGGCACTTCGCCTGGAAACAGCGTAACCACTTCACGATTATCAAGATCGATCCCTTTAACAACCTCTACATCACGGCCATTTTGCTTAACCATACCGTGAGTCGTCGACTTAATTGCGCTAATTGCCATCGTCTCGACCTCACAGCCCTCAAACTTGGCATGTTGCTGACTTTGTTGCACTAACTGACTAAGCAAAGATAAAACATTGCCTTGTTGATCGCGGGTAACATGATCAATTTTGCTGGCTGCAAACAATAATTTGTCGATTTTAGGAGAGAATAGACGCTTTAATAAGCTAGATTGACCAAACTGAAAGCTTTCCATCACAGCTTGAAGCGCATTGCTCATATCGTCAAACTGTTGCTTGCCACGATTCAAAGGGGTAAAACAGTCAACTAATACTAACTGTCTATCAAATTTTGCAAAATAGTCATGGTAAAAAGGCTTCACAACGCGAGAGACGTATTCGCCATATCGTTGTTTTAACGTATGGTAAAAGCTATTTGACTCGGTTTTTTCAAGTATAGAGAATTGCTCAGTGCTGACATTTATCAATGGGAAAAGTGCCAGTACAGGAGTGCCATCCAGTTCTCCTGGCAGTAACAATCGCCCAGGTTGGGCATAATAAAAACCGTGCTGCTCAACACAATCTAACAATAGCTTTTGATAACAGTCAGTGATTTGTTGTAACTTTGCTTCATCAGCAACGGCCGCTAGTTCGACACTGTTGAGAGCTTCAACAAAGTCGCCAAAGTAGCTTGAACACTCAAATATTGATACTCGCTCAAGTTGCGACTCAGACCACTGTTGAAAGCTCTGCTTTAACATTGGCAAATCAAGCAACCACTCACCAGGGTAATCAACAATATCCAGATACAGTGTGGCTGTATCTGTTAGCTTTGACAGTAACCCTTTCGCAGGGCGATATCGGATTGCGAGTCTAAGTTCGCTGATATTACGGGTTGACTGAGGCCATGACGATGGCTCATTGATAATCGCGCTAACCGCGGCTTCATAGTTAAAACTCGCAATGGTAAGATCAGGTTGTAGCTCACGTTTAACACCATATAGGCGACTATCGCGCGCGACCCGCCATAAAGGTAACTGACTATTCCCCTCTGCGATACCACTGTGCATTAGTTGATTAACCAGCCCAGTGATAAAAGCCGTCTTACCTGCGCCAGCAAGACCCGTTACCGCTAAGCGTAAATGCTTGTCAGTTGTTCGCAGCGCTACCGCTTGGGTATTTTTACCGAGTTTTTTGAGAGAGCGTTTGATACTTGCCATAGGCAGATAAAGAACCTGTTGAGGGTAGTTCTAGGGCAGTATACGGTATATGCTGCCCTGCTTCGAACTATAGGTTGTTGATTTCGTTTTTAAGATCGTAATTATCAGATGTTACGTGGCGCTCTAGTCCCTGTAATCTAAGCTCCAGCGCTCTAAATTGACTGTTCACATCTCTTAACGCCATTTTAGCTGGCTCACCTGATTGCCAAACTTTCTTTTTAACTTCTATCTCTTTATGGCTTGAGCTGTTCTTATCTGTGCCGGGCTTAATATCTAAAATCATCCAAAGCAGCACATAGATAATCAAAACAATGCCAGAACCACCAAGTAAAAAGATAGACGCTGCGAGCACTCTGACTAACCATGTTTCAAAATTGAAGTAATCTGCAATCCCTGCACACACTCCGGCGATTTTACCTGATTGAGGAATTCGATATAAAGTTCTGCTTGTGCCTTCACTCATGTCTAACTCCTCCCTTATTTAATCGCTAGCTTGCAATGACTTACTTCAGTGGAAAAACCTTGTGATTTATTCATCACGTCCCCTCCACTGTGGTGCCTCGCTGTCTAAAATTGCCTCAAGCGTTTCAATTCGTTGTGACATCTTGTCGGCTTTAGCAATTAGCTCATTTAATTGAGCAAACTCTTCATCGGTAAGCCCCTGACTCACTTGTCTTTTACTGCGGTAGTGCAGTATTAACCAAATCGGAGCCACGATAATCATAAAAATAATAATTGGGGCTATCAAAATATCCATGTCCATAACTCACCTCTGCTCCGTTATTATTTAGTTTTCGCTTTAGCCTTGCTTCCCTTCATTTTAGCTTTAAGCGCTTCAAGCTCTTCGTTTACAGAATCTTCTGCTTCTAATGCTGCAAACTCATCACTAAGGGTTTTCTTGTTACCTAGATCATAAGCATCAACCTGTGACTCTAACCCTTCGACGCGACGCTCATACTGTTCAAACTTACTCATCGCGTTGTCTATCTTACTTGAATCTAACTGCTTTTTGACTTCAAGACGTGAAGATGCAGTTTGCTTACGCATGATGATAGTCTTTTGACGTGCTTTAGCATCGACAAGCTTCTCTTGTAATAAGCCAACTTCATCTTTTAGACGAAGAATATGCTCTTCAACAACAACCAACTCAGCAGCTAAAGTTTCGGCAAGCTCGTTGGCTTTTTGCTTTTCAATTAAGGCTGCTTTAGCAAGGTCTTCACGATCTTTCGACAATGCCAGTTCAGCTTTACTTTCCCAATCTTGTACTTGTTGTTGTACTTTAGCGATTCGACGGATGATCTCTTTCTTTTCAGCCAATACTTTTGCTGACGTTGAACGAACTTCTACTAAAGTATCTTCCATCTCTTGAATGATCAGACGAACCATTTTTTCAGGGTCTTCAGCTTTATCAAGTAATGCGCTGATGTTTGAATTTATGATGTCTGCAAAGCGTGAAAAAATTCCCATAATATTTTCCTTAAATTAACGTTGGTTTCGATAATTACCATTCACCATTCGTGCCAACTTTTTATTTCCAATACAATACAACACCTTAACCAAAATGTTAACTTTTGCTTTCATTTATAAACAGAGCATCATATTATTATTTTCACCAATTATTAGCGTGAAAGACTAAAACTTACTGTGAGTAATCAATTTCAGCAAGATAATCTTATTGGACAATCTAATGCATTGTTAGAGGTCCTTGAACATATTTCTCAAGTTGCTCCTTTGTCTAAACCTGTGCTGATCATTGGTGAGCGAGGCACAGGCAAAGAGCTTATCGCAGAGCGTTTGCACTATTTATCAAAGCGCTGGGACGAAAGCTTCATCAAACTGAACTGTTCATCACTGAGTGAAAATTTACTCGAAAGCGAGCTATTTGGCCATGATGCAGGTGCATTTACAGGCGCAAACAAGAAACATGAAGGACGATTTGAGCGTGCAAATGGCGGTACCCTTTTCTTAGATGAACTGGCCAATACCTCCGGGCTTATCCAAGAAAAGCTGTTAAGAGTCATAGAGTATGGTGAGTTTGAGCGTGTTGGCGGTAATAAAACCGTTAAAACCGATGTTAGACTAATTTGTGCAGCCAATGAAGATCTGCCCTCTTTAGCTGAAGCCGGCGAGTTTAGGCCCGACCTGTTAGATAGATTAGCCTTCGACGTTATCACGTTGCCACCACTGCGCCACCGTACTGAAGATATTATGGCACTCGCTGAGTACTTTGCTGTTGGTATGGCGCGACAACTCAAAATGGAGCTATTTGAAGGCTTTAGCCCACGCGCAGTGCAACAGTTAATGGAGTACCGTTGGCCAGGTAATATTCGAGAGTTAAAAAACGTTGCTGAGCGCAGTGTTTATCGCAATGCAGAAACAGGCAAAGCAATTGATGACATTATTTTAGATCCGTTTGCCTCTCCTTATCGACCAACGACTAGGGTCAAAACCAAAGAGAGACAACAGCTAGCTGATACGCCAGCTGCTAGTGTAAGCCCAGAGCCCAGCACAGAAAGCAGTAGCAACATCGGTGAGTCGTTGCACTTCCCTATCGATTTTAAAACTCATTGTGAAGACAATGAAGTAAACATACTCAAGCAAGCATTAGAAGCGGGTCAGTTTAACCAGAAAAAAACTGCAGAACTGCTTGGCTTGAGTTATCACCAACTTCGTGGAATTTTAAAGAAATACAACTTACTGGATAAATAATTGCTGTTACGCTGTTGGCACTGTTAAAATGTCTGTTAACGTTCAGAATAAAATAATGATTGCTTAATGAAACAGCAGCTCAAGCGAATAGGTCTAGTAATCTGTTTATCTGCGATAAACATGTTACTTGTTGCCTGTGGTCCGCAGAAGATCCCCACAGGCCTTGTCTATTGCTCCGAAGGCAATCCAGAAAGCTTTAATCCGCAAACGGTGACATCGGGAACCACTATCGATGCCACCTCGCAGCAGTTGTATGACACGCTCGTTGATTACGACCCCGTGACTAGCTCCATCATTCCGGCTTTAGCAACCTCTTGGTACAGCAGTGATGATGGCTTGAGTTATCGATTTAAACTGCGAAGCGGCGTTCAATTCCATCAAACGGATTACTTTACTCCAACTCGTCATTTCAATGCTGATGATATTCTATTTTCATTCAATCGCATTATTGATAATGAAAACCCTTATCACAAGGTTGCCTCTAATGGTTACCCATTTTTTCAGAGCATCGGGCTAAGCCAAACAGTCAGTAGCATAGAGAAAGTCGCTGATGACGAAATCATTTTTCATTTAAGCCATAGTGACGCTTCTTTTTTATCAAACCTGGCGACGGGATTTTCAATAATCTTATCCAAAGAGTACGCCGATAATTTACTCGCAAATAATAAAGCTGAAAATATCGATAGATACCCAATCGGAACAGGCCCTTTTAAGCTAACCAAATACGTAAAAAACGAGTATATTCGCTATCACCGAAATGAACTGTTTTGGCGAAAGCTGCCTGAATTTGAACACTTAGTTTTTGATATCACCCCCAGAAGTACCGCTCGATTGACCAAACTCATCACTGGTGACTGTAATGTGTCTGCACTGCCTAAAGCCGGTGAACTGCCTGTTATTAAGCAGCACCCGCATTTAGAATTAGATACCCAGCTTGGATTTAACGTCGCCTTTTGGGCATTCAATACCCAGAAAGCCCCATTTAATGATGTTAGAGTCAGACAAGCGCTGGCATATGCCGTAGATACTCAGAATATTTTAAGAGCCGTTTATCAAGAAACGGCCATTGAGGCGACAGGTATGTTGCCACCACAATCATGGGCTTACCGCTATAATAAAAGTAGCTATGACTATGACCCCAAAAAAGCTAAAGCATTACTAAAGCAAGCAGGGATAGATAAGTTAAATATTGATGTGTGGGCGATGCCGGTTGCCAGGATCTACAATCCAAATGCATTAAAAACAGCGGAGCTAATTCAAGCCGATCTGGCAAACATAGGCGTAACAGTCAACATTGTCACTTATGACTGGAGTGTTTTTAACCAAAAACTCAGCCGTAGAGACTATGATTCAGTGCTCATCGGCTGGAATGCTGATAATAGCGATCCAGACAACTTTTTCTCTCCTATGCTCAGTTGTGATGCACAGCGCTCTTCCAGCAATAGGGCTCAATGGTGTAACGCAAAGATGGATGACATTTTAGCTAAAGCCAAGGCCACGACAAATATAGCCGAGCGAAAAGCGCTTTATCAACAAGCAGAAAAGCTCTTTCGTGAACAACTGCCCATGCTGCCTTTTGCTCACGCGACCCAACTGACATTTAAGCAAAAAAATATCAAACAAACCCAGCTCACTCCATTTGGTGGGATCTCATTCGAAAACACCATGAAAATAGTCCCAGAGGATGAACACTAATGGGCCGGTATCTCTTAAGAAGACTTAACCTATTTTTAGCTACGTCTCTAGTATTAATCGCTGTACTGTTTATCACCACAAGTTACTTTCCGGTGGATCAACAGTACGCATTAACAGGGATAGAGTCACCAACATTACAGCAGCAAGCTTTAAGTCGCAGTGAGTTTAAGCTCGACAGTAATGGCTTCAATCAATTCCTGGCTTATACAGAGCAGCGCCTGAGCGGTAACCTCGGGCTGTCAGTCACCTCTCAGAAACCCGTCATTGACGAATTAACCCAAGTCTTGCCTGCATCATTTGAGCTGGCTATTTTTGCTGGATTCTTGGCCATACTTCTAGGGGTCCCACTTGGCGTTTTGGCATCATTAAGTAAAAATAAGATCACCCAGCACAGTATTATGGCTATTACACTGACAGGATATTCAATCCCGGTATTTTGGCTAGGGCTTACACTGTCACTATGGTTCGGAGTCGAACTCGGCTGGTTACCTATTTCAGGCCGTATAAATCTTTTATATGAGATAGAGCCGATAACTGGCTTTATGTTAATCGATACACTCTTGTCGCAATCAGTCTATCGTATATCGGCGTTCCTTGATGCACTGCAACATATTGTCTTGCCCGCTATCACACTTGCGGTATTACCCTTTACAGTGGTGGTAAGGATCACCCGTGCCGCCATGTTGCATATTATGAATGAACCCTATATTCGCGCTGCTGAAGCTCGCGGCTTGCATACGGGAACAATTGTATTGCGCCATGCACTTCCTAACGCGTTAATCCCTGTACTAAAGAATATGGGGTTGATGTTGGGTACGTTTGCTAGTTACGCAATGATTGTAGAAGTCATATTTTCATGGCCTGGAGTCGGTAGTTGGCTTGTCTCAGGAATTTATCAACGGGACTATACGGTGATCCAAGGCGGTGTTTTGGGTGTGGCATTGATTATTATCTTTTTCAGTATCCTAATAGAGGTACTCCATAACGCCATTAACCCTATTAGCAGGAAAGAAATATATGCCGCGAATTAGCATCTATCAGGAAGATGACATTCCTTCTCCTATGCGAAAGCTTTGGCAAGCATTTGCTGATAACCCATTTGCTCTCATGGGGTTGTGGGCAGTTACTTGTTTATTGTTTTTGGCTATTTTTGGCCCTTGGATAGCGCCATTTTCACCTGAACAACAAGATCCATTAGCGCTGCTGCTGCCCCCATCATGGGATGCCAGTGGCACAGTAGAGCACTTTCTTGGGACTGATGACTTAGGTCGAGATATTTTTAGTCGACTGCTTCATGGCGCACACTTAACATTTGGCATGGCACTAGCCATCGTTATGGCCTCTCTCGCGGTCGGATTTGTGATTGGCTCCATATCAGGCATGATGAAAGGACTGAAGTCTTCGATATTAAGCCACCTACTAGATGCATTGTTATCAATCCCATCGTTGTTAATGGCTATTTTAGTGGTCGCCGTTATGGGGCCAGGGCTAAGTAACGTTTTTTGGGCAGTCGGTATCGCATTAACGCCGCAGTTTGTTCGCGCAATTCACCAAGCGGTGCATGAAGAACTACAAAAAGACTACGTTACTGCAGCTAAACTTGATGGTGCGAACTCTATCCAAATATTTTGGTACGTCATAATGCCAAATGTATGGGAAACCCTCATTATTCAAACCACCTTAGCCATCTCTGCCGCTATTTTGGATATTGCAGCGCTTGGTTTTCTCAACCTCGGCGCCCAGGCACCGAGTCCAGAATGGGGCGCGATGGTGTCCCAAGGGCTGGATAACCTTCTAACAGCTCCCTGGACTGTGACAATTCCAGGGGTTGCGATTCTTTGCAGTGTGCTTGCCATTAACTTAGTTGGTGACGGATTAAGGTCGGCGTTATCGCCAATAAGAAACTAATAATATGCCACTTCTCGATATTAGAAATCTCACCATTGAACTTGATACCCCTCATGGACGCGTCAAAGCACTAGAGCGAGTATCGCTGACCATCAACCCTGGCGAGCTGCACGGTTTGGTCGGAGAGTCTGGTTCTGGACGTAGCTTATTGGCGCGAGCCATTTTAGGTGTGCCAGGCCACAACTGGACAATTACGGCTGACCGCATGATGTGGGACGGGCAGAACCTAATGGAGATGTCCACGAAACAAAGGCGTAACTTAATGGGCAGTGAGATTGCAATGATCTTTCAGGACCCAACCAGCAGTCTTGACCCCGCCATCTCCGTAGGCAGCCAAATCATTGAAGCTATGCCGATCGATAAGCACTTACCATTTTGGAAGCGCGGTAAAGTTCGCCGAAAAACAGCTGAAAAATGGTTGCATAAAGTCGGTATTAAGCACACAGATAAGGTCATGGATAGCTATGCTTGGGAGCTTTCCGAAGGCGAATGCCAAAAAGTGATGATCGCGATGGCCGTGGCTAACCAGCCTAGGTTACTCATCGCAGACGAACCAACTGATTCAATGGAACTTAGTACCCAAGCACAAATCTTTCGGCTATTGAGTAAGCTCAACCAGCTGCAGAATGTATCTATTTTATTAATTAGCCACGAGCTTGAAACTTTGTCAGGTTGGTGTGACCAACTTACTGTTCTATATTGTGGCCAAGTGATGGAGTCAGGCCCTACAGCAGAATTATTGGCGCAGCCTTTTCACCCATATACCGAAGCCCTAATTGAAAATGCACCCGATTATTCTGGTGAGTTAGCCCATAAATCAATGATGCAAACATTGCCGGGCTCAGCGCCCGCTTTACAACACTTGCCAATAGGATGTCGATTAGGTCCACGTTGCCCTCAAGCACAGAAAAAATGTGTAAGCCAGCCTAGCCTGTGCCATAAAAAAGATCGCTATTTCGCTTGCCATTTCCCATACCATAATGAGCCTTGTAATGACGACACCCCTTCTTAAAGTTACCAACCTGAGCAAAAGTTACTATGCAGGTTATAAGCGTTTCAAGCGTCAATATAATCAGGCATTGTCTCCCGTCTCTTTCGAACTAAAAACCGGTGAAACACTGGCTATAGTAGGTGAAGCCGGCTCTGGAAAAAGTACCATTGCAAGGATATTAGTTGGCGCCGAAATAAGAAGTGGCGGTGATATTTATTTCGAAGGTGAATCGCTTGATAAACATAATTTAAAGCAACGCTGCCGGATGATCCGGATGATATTCCAAGATCCCAACACCTCGTTAAATCCAAGACTAACCATTGGTGACTTACTCGACGAACCACTGAAGTTCAATACAGACCTCCCTGAAAGCGAAAGGCGAGCAATTGTGGTCGACAAACTTAGAAAAGTTGGCTTACTTTCAGAGCATGTCGACTTTTATCCGCATATGATCTCTGAGGGGCAAAAGCAACGAGTCGCCGTCGCTCGCGCATTAATGCTTGACCCTAAAATTATCATTGCAGATGAAGCGCTCACCGCGCTAGATCTCTCTGTTCGAGCACAGATATTAAATCTGCTACTAGAATTGCAAAAAGAGATGGGACTTTCCTACATCTTTGTGTCACACAATATGAACATTATCCGTCATGTCAGTGATAAAATAATGGTGTTAAAAAAGGGCGAGCTCATCGAAAAAGCCACCACTGAGCAGCTATTTAATGCGCCACAACACGAATACACTCAACGGCTAATTCAGGAGCAAAGCCTGTTCACACGTAAGAAATAATGCCGTCAGAATTAAGGGCTGCTGATAACGTTTATACAGTGTGTGATAACACGTCAAATACGACTTCATGCACTTAGCTGATATCCATAGATGCTTTAAGACCTTAGCACCCGCGGACATTCGCCTATTTGATACGATGACTATAACTGCTCCAACCACTGATAAAATCACCCAAATTAACGAAAATTAAGTGTCATTTGGTGTGGGTTTATTTATCCTAGATACAATTTTTTCAGAGAAATAGAAAATATGATTATCAAACCTAGAATCCGTGGCTTTATATGTACAACGACTCATCCTGTAGGTTGTGAAGCCAATGTACTTGAACAGATCAACATTACTAAAGCCAAAGGCAAAATTGCCAATGGTCCCAAAAAGGTATTAGTTGTTGGTTCTTCAAGTGGTTACGGTCTTTCTTCGCGGATCACTGCAGCATTCGGTAGTGACGCGGCCACCTTAGGTGTATTTTTTGAAAAACCAAGCTCAGAGAAGAAACCAGGTACCGCAGGTTGGTATAACTCTGCTGCATTCGATAAGTTTGCCAAAGCCGAAGGCCTATACTCGAAGAGTATTAACTGTGATGCCTTTAGCCATGAAGCGAAACAAAAAGCCATTGAACTGATCAAAGAAGACTTAGGCCAAGTCGATATGGTGGTTTACTCGCTAGCTTCTCCTGTCCGAAAACTTCCTGATAGCGGTGAGCTTATTCGCTCATCTTTAAAGCCAATCGGTGAACCTTATAAAGCGACAGCTGTAGACACCAATAAAGATATCATTATTGAAGCAAGCGTTGAGCCTGCTACAGAACAAGAGATTAATGATACCGTTACTGTCATGGGCGGTGAAGATTGGGAATTATGGATGCAAGCACTCGCTGAAGCGGGCGTATTGGCTGATGGTTGTAAAACCGTCGCCTATAGCTATATTGGTACCGAACTTACATGGCCAATCTATTGGCATGGCGCACTAGGTAAAGCAAAAATGGACCTAGATCGTGCAGCACACGCATTAGATGATAAATTATCAGCAACTGGCGGCAGTGCAAACGTAGCAGTACTGAAGAGTGTTGTTACCCAAGCCAGTTCAGCAATCCCAGTAATGCCATTGTATATTGCGATGGTATTTAAAAAGATGCGTGCAGAAGGCCTTCACGAAGGTTGTATTGAACAAATTAACCGCATGTTCAGCGAGCGTTTATACAAAGCCGATGGTAGTGCAGCAGAAGTCGATGACAGCAACCGCCTTCGTTTAGATGACTGGGAACTTCGAGAAGAGATCCAGCAACATTGTCGTGATATGTGGCCGCAAGTGACTTCAGAAAATCTAGCTGAATTGACTGATTACCGTGAATATAAAGAAGAGTTCTTGAAACTGTTTGGTTTCGGTATTGAAGGTGTTGATTACGAGCAAGATGTTAACCCTAATGTTGAGTTTGATGTGGTTTCTATCTAAATCTTAAATCATATGAAATTGTCGAAACGTCGCTAAATGCGGCGTTTTTTATGGCTAATACCACTGTTTTTACAAAGCGTACTAACAAGCCATCATTGATAATTATCACGAACACCCTCTCATGTATAATCTAGCCATGAAAGCTGCTGTAAGGCCTTTAAACAGCCGTCATCGTCTTATCCGGGCATACCCTCGCTTCTCAAAATTACAGCACAAAACCTATCAGTATAAAGATTTCACCGCTCAGCGAGAGTTTAGCGCCTTTGAGGCTTGCTGCTTCTGTGTTGAATAAACTCAGAAGGGAATAACCATTTCATTACCAATACGCTTTGAATTGAAAAGGTTGAGGGGCTCTGTACAGGTCAAATACTTAATGAAATTGGTATTAGTTCGTCAAGAATCACTCTGAGTAGACTAACTTTTATATTGATTGGTATTCAATCTAAGAATTAATACTGATTAACACCACAGAAGCACATCTCTTTGCTAACTGCCGTTAAATCAACATGCGCCCTACACGAGTCAAATTTTAGACACAAAAAAGCCGGCTATTGCCGGCTTTAAATATTGGTGAAGTCGCTTATTGCTTATTGCTTATTGCTTATTGCTTATTCAACAACTGGGTAAAGTACTTCGCCCTTAGCTTTTAAGCCAGCTATCACTGCACGGTAATCGTTTTCAGTGTATTGCGAGTTCAAACGCTGTTTTAATGCATCAATAAGGTTTGCATCAACACCTTTTGCGGCGTTTACCTTGTTAAGTACAACAACAGCGTAGCCTGTAGCAAGCGCAACTGTATCAACTGTAGCAGAATCTGTAGGCTGAGCCATAGCAAATGCTTTGCTCACAACAGCGCCATCAATGTCTTGCTCAAAGCGTGCTAACTTGTCTTTAACCAAGTAACCAGCTGTTATACCGTCAGCTTTAAATGCAGCCATTGCATCTTGCGCTTGTTGACGTGCATTTTCATTGGCTTGCTCTTGCTTCAAGCGGCCAGCAATGCTGTCTCTAACTTCGCCAATCGCCATAGAACCAGCCGCTTTATGCGAGTTAACGCGGATGACCACAACATGATTGGCTTCAACTTCAAGCACATCACTGTTCATGCCATCAAGCAATACATTAGAAGAAAACGCTTCTTTTAGGATAGCTGGCTTTGAAAACAGAGCTGGAGCGCTATTTCGAGTGAATTCAGGCGTTGTTTTAACTTCAACACCTAGCTCTCTCGCTGCCTCAGACAATGTATCAGGTACTTCGTAGCTTGTATCAGCAAGCACTTGCTGAAGTTCGTAGAACTTATCGACAGCTTGTCGCTCTTGCAGCTGTACAATGATTTTCTCTTTTACGTCAGCAAAAGGAGCTTCTGCACCGGCTTGAATATCTAGCGCTTTGATAATGTGGTAACCAAAGTTGGTCTTAACCACGTTGGAGTAGCTGCCTTTATCTAAGGCAAAAAGTGCTGCATCAAACTCTGGCTCCATGACGCCAGCTTCAAACCAATCAAGTTGTCCACCCTGCTCGCCACTAAATGTATCTTGCGACTCAGCTTTAGCAAGCTCTGCGAAATCTTCACCATTTTGTAGTTTTTGGTAAATGACTTCAGCTTTCTCTTCAGCATTATCATCATCTAGACCAATAAGGATATGTGCAGCTAAACGCTTCTCAGGCTGTAAATATTGAACTTTGTTCTCATCATAGTACGCTTTAGCTTCCGCTTCGGTCACTGTGATATCCGCTGCTAACTGCTTAGCATCGAGTTCAATATAGTTAAGGCTTACTATCTCAGGTCGTACAAATTGACCAAGATTCGAGTTGTAATACGTTTCAATCTGCTCATCAGTGACGCTCGCCGCAGCAAGGAACGGAGTAGAATCAATAACTAAATAATTAATATCGCGAGTTTGCCCCTGGATATTAGCCAAATATTCAGCTTCACCTGGCAACACAAACTCAGAACCAACTAGCGTTGCTACTAACTGACGACGTGTCATATCAGTACGCATCATGTCTCTGAATGAATTGGCTTGATAGCCTAACTGGCGCAAAATAGCTTGATAACGATCGTTATCAAATTTACCGTCAGTTTGGAACGCAGGTTCCTGCATAATCGCTGTGCGGATCTGTTCATCAGATACACGAAGTCCAAGCTCTGCAGCATTTTGATCAAGTAACTTTTCAGCCACAAGACGCTCTAATACACTTTGCTTAACGCTTTGCATATAGTTGTCGTCGGCAGATAAAGTCGAGAACATGTCTCCAAGCTGTTGCTCAAGACGACCACGTTCATTCTCATATGCTTGTTCTAACGCGGAGTTGCTGATCTCTTCACCATTTACGGTAGCAGCTGCAACCTCAGTTGAAGAACCTAAATAACTACTCACGCCCGTAAATGCAAATGAAAGTATCACTAAGACTAAAATGCTCTTTGCAATTACGCCTTGCGACCCTTCACGAATCTTTTCTAACATCAGACTTCTCGCTGGTTGCGATTAATAAAATAAAAAGGCGCATCACTTCTTGGATGCGCCTTTTTGTAATTTAATAGTAAAGAGACATATATCTCTTTACTCTTTTGACCACCACTAAGTAAATACTTAGCCATTGTCTTTTTGCTCGTAAAAAGCACTATCAAGTAGTGCTTTATACAATAACCTTACAAAAGCTGCAGTTAACGAATTTCTTAGTTAACAGCGTCTTTAAGCGCTTTACCAGCTTTAAATGCTGGAATGTTTGCTGCAGCGATCTTGATCTCTTTACCCGTTTGAGGGTTACGACCAGTGCGCTCTGCACGTTGACGCACTTCGAAAGTACCGAAACCAACAAGAGCAATCTTATCGCCTTCTTTTAGGCCGTCAGTAACAGCGCCAATGAAAGAATCTAATGCACGGCCAGCAGCGGCTTTAGAAATGTCAGCACCAGAAGCGATTTTCTCGATTAGTTCAGATTTGTTCATGTCATCCCCTTGAATGTAATTTTTGTACCGCACCCAAATCCTTGTCTAGAGCGGTCTGCGGAGGCTTTTTATAACAAGCTTGGAACCAAAGTTCAAGCCTTATAGGAAAACCAAATAAATATTTTAGGATACTGCTCAAAACCAGTCACTCCAAGGGCTGGAGCGACTGACTCTCCACAGACTTAGGCTACCACAGCTAGGGGCTTTGGTAAGCCCCTTTTTACACTTTTTTTGTGCAATACTGCAATTTATTGCGTTAGCCCACGTTTTCCACTACTTCAAAGCCTTCAACTGGGCGTTCTAACGCGTGTTTCAACACTTCTTCAACCCATTTCACTGGGTAAATTTTTAAGTCAGCGATAACATTTGCAGGAATTTCTTCCAAATCTCGTTCATTTTCCTTTGGAATTAGAACGACTTTGGTTCCACCGCGATGTGCTGCAAGTAATTTTTCCTTTAAACCACCTATCGGCAAGACTTCTCCACGAAGGGTGATTTCACCGGTCATGGCCACATCTGCTCGAACAGGATTGCCCGTTAAACTAGAGACTAGCGCTGTACACATTGCGGCACCGGCAGAAGGACCATCTTTAGGCGTAGCTCCTTCAGGAACGTGCACATGAATATCGCGTTTTTCGTAAAAATCTGGATTAATGCCCATCTGCTCAGCACGAGCACGAACAACCGTCATTGCCGCTTGAATCGATTCTTGCATGACATCACCCAAGGAACCGGTATAAGACAGTTTACCTTTACCCGGTACGGACGTTGCCTCAATCGTAAGCAAATCGCCACCGACCTCAGTCCATGCCAGACCTGTGACTTGGCCAATCTGGTTGTTTGACTCTGCTTTACCATAGTCACAACGCTGCACACCCAAGAACGACTTGAGGTTGTCTTGGTTGACCTCAACATGCTTAATACTCTTATCAAGCAAGATCTGTTTAACCACTTTACGACAGATTTTTGAAAGTTCACGTTCAAGTGCACGCACACCCGCTTCACGAGTGTAGTAGCGAATAATGCCAATGATGGCACTATCGTCAACTGTCACCTCTTTCGTTTTTAGGCCGTTACGTTCAATCTGTTTTGGCAACAAGTGTTGCTTGGCAATATTCAGTTTTTCATCTTCGGTATAACCCGACAAACGAATCACTTCCATACGGTCTAAAAGAGGCCCAGGTATGTTCATTGAATTCGATGTAGCAACAAACATTACATCAGACAGGTCATAATCGACCTCCATGTAATGGTCACTGAACGTTGCATTTTGTTCAGGATCAAGAACTTCCAATAATGCCGATGCTGGATCGCCACGCATGTCGCTACTCATCTTGTCGATTTCATCAAGCAAGAACAGTGGATTTTTCACACCCACTTTTGACATCTTCTGAATCACTTTACCTGGCATTGAACCGATATAAGTACGGCGATGCCCACGAATTTCAGCTTCATCTCTAACACCACCAAGAGCAACTCGCACGTACTTACGCCCTGTTGCTTTGGCGATAGATTGCCCTAAAGAAGTCTTACCAACACCAGGAGGTCCAACTAAACAAAGAATTGGCCCTTTAAGCTGTTTAACTCGGCTTTGTACCGCTAGGTATTCTAAAATACGTTCTTTAACTTTCTCAAGACCAAAATGGTCCGTATCAAGTACATCTTGTGCCTTGGCTAAATCACGCTTAATTTTTGAGCGCTTATGCCACGGGACGGATACCATCCACTCGACATAACTTCTTACCACTGTCGCTTCAGCTGACATTGGTGACATCATCTTTAACTTGTTGAGTTCAGCTTTCGCTTTTTCCTGAGCTTCCTCAGGCATCTTGGCTTCTTCTATCTTTTTCGCCAAGCTTTCAAACTCATCATGAGATTCGTCAATATCGCCGAGTTCTTTTTGAATAGCTTTCATTTGCTCATTCAAATAGTACTCGCGCTGACTTTTCTCCATCTGTTTTTTAACACGGCCGCGAATACGCTTCTCAACTTGTAATAAGTCGATTTCGGATTCCATCATCGCCATCAAATATTCGATACGCTCACCGACATCAACCATCTCAAGCACAGATTGCTTATCTTCTAGCTTAAGTGGCATATGTGCTGCCATCGTATCGGCAAGGCGCGCAGCCTCATCTATGCCAGACAGTGAGGTTAATACTTCAGGTGGGATCTTCTTGTTTAACTTGATGTAGCCTTCAAATTGGCCCACTGCAGAGCGAACAAGCACCTCTTCCTCTTTTTCTGTAAGAGGTTCAGACTCTAAATAGTGAGCCGTAGCTTGGAAGATATCATCCTGCTCTGAATAGTTGTCGATGCGAGCACGTTGGCCCCCTTCGACTAACACTTTTACGGTGCCGTCAGGGAGTTTTAAAAGTTGCAGGATTGAAGCTACTGTTCCAACGTCGAAAATATCGTCGCTGCTTGGGTCATCGAGCTCAGCATCACGCTGAGCGACCAAAATAATTTGTTTGCCTTGATCCATTGCTTTTTCTAAGCAACGAATGGACTTTTCTCGTCCTACGAATAACGGAATTACCATATGAGGATAAACCACCACATCTCTCAGTGGCAGTACGGGTAGTTCGATTCGCGTATCACGCTCTTGAGTCATAGCTCGATTCCGTTTTATATGAATACTTAAGAGTATATTGGGATGATTCGATAGGTTTCAATGGCGAATAACAATTAAATAATAAACTGCACAAAAAAGGAGCCATAAAGGCTCCTTTTCGATACGCTGATGCTATTGAAGCAATGACTTATTCAGCCGTTGCTGTTTGAGCTTCATTTGTCGCGTAGATAAGTATTGGTGTTGATTCGCCTTTCACGACCGACTCATCGACAACCACTTTAACCACATCATCAGTTGACGGTAAGTCATACATGATGTCGAGTAAAATACCTTCAACGATAGAGCGTAAACCACGAGCACCGGTTTTACGGGTCTGTGCTTTAAGAGCAATCGCTTTAAGTGCATCTTCTCTAAACTCTAGCTCAACATCTTCCATTTCAAACAAAGCAGCAAACTGCTTTGTTATGGCATTTTTAGGCTCAGAAAGAATTTGAATAAGTGCTGCATCATCAAGTTCAGCTAACGTAGCTAGAACAGGAAGACGACCAATAAACTCTGGAATTAGACCAAACTTCACCAGATCTTCAGGTTCTACTTGCAATAACGTGTCTGAGATTGTCGCTTTGTCAGCTTCGCCTTTAACTTCAGCGCCAAAACCAATACCAGTACCCACATGAGAACGTTGTTCAATCACTTTTTCTAGGCCTGCAAACGCACCACCACAGACGAACAGGATTTTTGAGGTATCAACCTGTAAGAACTCCTGCTGCGGATGCTTACGGCCACCTTGAGGTGGAACCGCAGCAACGGTACCTTCAATGAGTTTAAGCAAAGCTTGCTGAACACCTTCACCAGAAACATCACGCGTGATAGATGGGTTATCAGACTTACGACTGATTTTATCAATTTCATCGATATAGACGATTCCGCGCTGGGCTTTCTCTACATCATAGTCACACTTTTGCAGTAGTTTCTGAATGATGTTCTCTACATCTTCACCGACATAACCCGCTTCAGTAAGCGTTGTAGCATCAGCCATAGTAAACGGTACATTCAAGAAACGAGCAAGCGTCTCTGCAAGTAGTGTCTTACCACTACCTGTTGGGCCAATCAGCAAGATATTACTCTTACCCAGCTCAACCCCATCTTTAGGGCTGGCATTTTTAAGACGTTTGTAATGGTTATAAACCGCTACTGACAACACCTTCTTTGCTTTGTCTTGGCCAATAACATAATCGTCCAAGTGCGCTCGTAATTCATGCGGTGTTGGCAACTTGTCTTGATCTTGCTTAGGAGAGATCTCTTTAATCTCTTCCCTAATAATGTCGTTACAGAGTTCTACACATTCATCGCAAACATATACAGAAGGTCCAGCAATAAGTTTTCTTACTTCATGCTGGCTCTTTCCACAAAAAGAGCAGTACAGCAGCTTGCCGCCGTCACCTTTGTTCTCGCTCATTACCTTACCTCTGTTTGCAGCCAAAAGACTGCAGGATTCTTTATTTCGCTTCTTTACTCAGCATAGCTCAGCAGAAAGTAAAAATCAGCCTCGTTTTGCTAAAACTGAATCAACTAGACCGTATTCAGCTGCTTCGTCAGCACTCATAAAGTTATCACGGTCAGTATCACGCTCAATAACTTCAAGTGGCTGACCCGTATGTTCGGCTAGCATAGTGTTCAACTTGTTCTTTATGCCTAAGATTTCTTGTGCATGAATAGCAATGTCTGATGCCTGGCCTTGGAACCCACCTAATGGCTGATGGATCATAACACGTGAATTAGGTAAACAATGACGTTTTCCTTCTGCTCCACCTGCGAGTAAGAATGCGCCCATACTCGCTGCTTGACCGATACATACCGTACTTACGTTTGGCTTGATGAACTGCATCGTGTCATAAATAGCCATACCCGCTGTAACAGAACCGCCTGGCGAGTTGATATAAAGGTAGATATCCTTATCTGGGCTTTCTGACTCCAAAAACAGTAACTGAGCCACGATAAGGTTCGCCATATGCTCTTCAACTTGACCAACTAAAAAGATCACTCGCTCTTTTAAAAGACGAGAATAGATATCGTATGAGCGTTCACCTTTAGCTGTTTGTTCAACAACCATAGGCACAAGTGCATTAAGTACTGATTCTGGTGCTTTGTGCATGATTAACTTCCCTAAATAAAAATGGCTCGCATGAGGAACCTCATACGAGCCATTATAAATGGCTAATAGCCATTTAAGTCAAGCGATCGTTATGCGCGACCGGTAGCCTTGTTCATAAATTCTTCAAAATTGACTTCTTTTTCAGTCAAAGTTGCAGTTTTCAGTAACTCTTCTACTGCTTGCTCTTCAAGTGCAACGTTACGCATATTTTGCATAAGCTCTTCGTTACCATTGTAGTAAGCAACAACTTCACTTGGATCTTCGTATGCAGACGCCATTGAAGCGATTAAACCTTGAACACGTTCGTCTTCAGCTTTAAGTTCGCTAGTCTTGATAACTTCACCAAGTAGTAGACCAACTTTAACGCGACGCTCAGCTTGTTCAGTGAACAGGTCAGCTGGCAGTTCAGGCATGCTTGCGGCTTGATCACCAAAACGTTGCATAGCTTGCTTACGCAATACTTCTACTTCGCCTTCGATCAATGCTTTTGGTAGTTCCAAAGCATTTTGCTCAACTAAACCGTTAAGCACTTGCTCTTTAACATTCGCTTTAAGCGCTTGCTCAAGTTCACGACCCATGTTCTTGCTGATTTCAGCACGTAACGCGTCGATTCCGCCTTCGTTAACACCAAATAGTGTCGCGAACTCGTCATTAACTTCAGGAAGGTCAGCACCTTGAACTTCAGTCAAAGTAATAACAAACTTAGCTGCTTTACCTTTCAAGTTCTCTGCGTGGTAATCTTCAGGGAAAGTAACTTCGATTTCGAACTCTTCACCTGCTTTATGCCCTTCAACACCAGATTCGAAACCTGGGATCATACGGCCGCTGCCTAGTTGTAGTTCGAAATCATCAGCTTTTCCGCCTTCAAACTCTTCACCGTCAACTGAACCAACGAAGTTGATTTTAGCTTTATCGCCTTCAGCAGCTGCACGCTCAACAACTTCAAAAGAAGCATGTTGGTTACGTAGCGTTTCAATCATTGCGTCAACATCAGCTTCTGTTACTTCTGCTTTAGGTTGCTCAACAGCAATTGACTCTAGACCTTTAAGTTCTACTTCTGGGTAGATTTCAAAAGTAGCAACAAACTCAAAGCTTTCGCCTTCAGTTGTTCCAGGAGCGAAAGTTGGTGCGCCCGCTGGGTTCAACTTTTCAGCAATAATAGCTTCAACAAAGTTGCGCTGCATCACTTCACCAGTGATGTCTTGACGAATAGCTTTACCATAACGCTTATTAATAACGCTTACAGGTACTTTTCCTGGACGGAAACCTGGGATACGAGCACGCTTAGCTTCACTTTTTAATGCTTCTTTAACTGTATTTTCGATCTGCTCAGCAGGTACCGAAATAGTTAGGCGACGCTCTAGGCCTTGTGTGGTTTCTACAGAAACTTGCATTTTTTTACCTCGAAATATGTCTATCGTCCTTTGTAATAGTCGAAATTTCAACTATTAAGGTATTCGTTTCTTGACTCGTAAATTTAACCAAAATGCCCATAAACGCTGACGTTCGGCACTGGTCACTCTTAGTTGATAATGATCAAGACGCGACATTATAGCTATCGAATGCGCTGGAGTCGAGCCTCAAAGCATGATTTACAGACGTAAAAAAAGCGACCTAGGGTCGCTTTTTGAACTTCTTTACAGAATGAGTGGGGTGACTGATGGGGCTCGAACCCACGACAACCGGAATCACAATCCGGGGCTCTACCAACTGAGCTACAATCACCACAAAAATGGTACGCCCGGCAGGATTCGAACCTGCGGCCACCCGCTTAGAAGGCGGGTGCTCTATCCAACTGAGCTACGGGCGCTCGGCAATGAAATAAATTCATTTCCTGAACTGGGCAACTAACGTTCCACGTTAGCCTAAAAATGTGGTCGGTGATAGAGGATTCGAACCTCTGACCCTCTGGTCCCAAACCAGATGCGCTACCGGGCTGCGCTAATCACCGAAATTGAAACTTAGTGAAAATACATATTTGGGAAATATTTTCAGTTTCTGTTTTCAACGAGCTGTCTCGTTGAGAACGGAGCGCATAGTAGCCCTTAGCCTAAAAGTCGTCAACGACTTTTTTAAAAAAATCATTCGCCTGCTTATTTAACACGCTATAGCGCTACTCATTGATGTCTTCCTAAACAATGTGTTCAACATAACAACAATTCGGTCGGTATTTTAATATAGCGGTTTATCAAGCAGCAGCCACATTTACCGAATTAAATAACAGCTTTATTTTACGGCGTAGCGATAAACTATAAGTTTTCAATTGAATGATTCTAGTGGCAGTTGTTCTTTCACGGTTGTGTTGCCGTTGTTTACTAGCTATTTTGACAAGTCCGAGGCTATACCGTTTAGTTTTTGTGCACCAATAGCCTACCGCATAGTAATAATAGCCAAGAAACCTGGCCCTTTGGGGGTAATTCAGTGCTTCTATAAACGGTGTTATCAGCTTTTCACTTAACCTACTAAATCGCTTTGGCTAAATATCAGCTTTGGCTGGGCTCAATCAGTCAATAATATGCAATTATAGCTATAAGTTTCACCAACGGTAGCGATAGCCGTTTTAATCAGCAGTTCAATTTGAGCCGCCCCCGCTAATGCATACTTTCTACAACTTAAAGCTAAACCATTATCCGTATTTGAGAACTGATTGTTAACAACCTAAATCAATGACACCTCGGACATGTCCTGCTAAAATGTCGCCGTTTTCCATTATCGTGCCGTATAAAGGACACCTTGCCCCATGACCGCTCAAAACATCGATGGTAAAGCTATCGCTCAAGCCATTCGAACTAAGCTCAAAGACAAAGTCACCGCCCGAAAAGAGGCTGGTCAAAGAGTACCAGGTTTAGCTGTAATTCTCGTTGGAGCGGACCCAGCTTCACAAGTTTATGTTGGCAGTAAACGTAGAGCCTGTGAAGAACTCGGATTCATCTCACGCTCATACGACTTAGACAGTTCAACTTCTGAAGATGCCCTGTTATCTCTCATTGACGAGTGTAATGCAGATCAGAGTATTGATGGTATTTTGGTCCAACTGCCACTGCCAGAGCATATTGAAGAGTCCAAGGTTATTGAACGTATCCGTCCAGATAAAGATGTCGACGGCTTTCATCCTTATAACGTCGGCCGACTCGCTCAGCGCATTCCAGTACTGCGCTCATGCACTCCTATGGGTATTATGACTCTTATTCAGTCGACTGGTGTCGATACCTACGGTTTAGATGCCGTGGTTGTTGGCGCGTCTAATATCGTCGGCCGTCCAATGTCGTTAGAGTTACTTCTCGCGGGTTGTACGACGACAACTTGTCACCGCTTCACTCGTAATCTTGAGCAGAAAGTGAGACAAGCCGATTTGGTCGTGGTTGCCGTTGGTAAGCCTGGATTCATTCCTGGGGAATGGATTAAGCCTGGCGCAATTGTGATTGATGTCGGTATTAATCGTCTAGAAAACGGTAAGCTAGTTGGTGATGTTCAGTTTGAGAAAGCAGCTGAAAATGCAAGCTTCATCACGCCAGTCCCTGGTGGTGTTGGTCCAATGACCATTGCGAGCTTGTTAGAGAACACACTTTACGCCTGCGAGCAGTATCACGATCACGACTGATACAGTGCTAGATACTAAAAGCATAAATGTTCCAGACATAAAAAAAGCCTGCTAATGCAGGCTTTTTTATTCAAGCGTTAGTGTTACTTCTTACGCCAAGTGGTGCCTTCGGGACCATCTTCAAGGATAACACCCAGAGCATTAAGTCCATCTCGCGCCACATCAGCTGCGGCCCAATCTTTCTCAGTTCGTGCTCGATTACGCTCAACAATTAACGCTTCAATCTCAGCCACTTCATCATCACTTCCTTCGCCTTTAAAGAAAGTATCAACATCTTGACCTAGGATCCCTAACACATCAGCAAGCTGCTTTAAGGCAACCCCTAATGCAGAAGCTTGTGCCATATCTGCCAATTTAAGACGATTAATTTCACGCACCATCTCAAACAATACTGAATAAGCTTCAGGAGTATTGAAGTCATCATCCATTGCACGCTTAAATTGCGCGATAAACTCTTCAGCAGGTGCAGCATCTACCGTAAGATCCAAATCTTTTAGCGCAGTGTAAATACGCTCTAATCCAGATTTAGCCTGCTTAAGGTTCTCTTCTGAGTAATTAAGCTGGCTACGATAATGACCTGACAACAAGAAATAACGCACTGTTGCGGCATCGTAATGATTTAATACGTCACGGATAGTGAAGAAGTTGTTCAACGATTTTGACATCTTCTCCTTATCAACCATAACCATGCCGGTATGCATCCAGTAGTTTACGTACTGAGTGTCGTGTGCACAGCAAGACTGGGCGATTTCGTTCTCATGATGAGGGAACTGAAGATCTGAGCCACCACCATGGATATCAAAATGGTTACCAAGATGCTTACTGTTCATTGCTGAACATTCGATGTGCCAACCAGGACGCCCTGGTCCCCAAGGAGAATCCCAAGTTGGTTCACCAGGCTTAGACATTTTCCATAGAACAAAGTCCATCGGATCACGTTTAGCATCTTCAACTTCTACTCGAGCGCCAGCTTGCAACTGTTCAAGGTTTTGCCCAGATAAACGGCCATATTCAGGGAAAGAAGATACACTGAATAATACATCACCATTAGCGGCCACATAAGCATGGTCACGAGCAATAAGCTTCTCTACCATCTCGATGATTTCTGGCATGTGCAGTGTTGCACGTGGCTCAAAATCAGGACGCGCCATATTAAGAGAATCGAAATCTCTGTGCATCTCACCAATCAAACGTTCTGTTAATGAGTCACAACTCTCATTGTTTTCATTAGCACGCTTGATAATCTTGTCATCAACATCGGTGATATTGCGCTGAAAATTAACGTCATAACCGCTATACCTCAAGTACCTTACAATCATGTCAAATGAAACAAAAGTACGTCCATGACCGATATGACATAAATCATAAATGGTCACCCCACACACATACATACCTATTTTTCCGGGCTGTATTGGTACAAACTGTTCTTTTTGGCGGGTAAGCGTATTGTAAAGCTTCAACATTGATTATTCTCTTCAACGGCTATATTCAGAAATAGGTCGTTCAGTCTACCACTGCAAAACTCACGGTTCCAAGCTGTTTTCCCATACCAAGTGCGCAAAATCGTGCAGAAGTGATTAATATTGTCTAGAAAGCCTTCTCTGGTGCAACTTGTTTGCATTATTAACTACAACCACGACTTTACTGGTTGCTTATTAGCTGTTCACTGAGTGCTTTTTTTAAAGTGACAAATCACGCAACACTTTATGCAGCAGCGCAATTACGTTAGAATTCAGCCATTATTTACCATGTGTTAAATTGCGAGAGTTAAAATTATGATCACACTTCATACCAACCACGGCGAAATCAAGCTTTCTCTTGACGCTGAAAAAGCACCAAAAACTGCAGCTAACTTTGAAAAATATGTCAAAGAAGGCTTTTACGATGGAACCGTTTTTCACCGTGTTATTGACGGTTTTATGGTTCAAGGTGGTGGTTTTACTGAAGATATGGAACAGAAGCGCAGCGGTGAGACCATTGAAAACGAAGCAAACAATGGCCTATCAAACAAAGTCGGTACCATTGCTATGGCACGAACTTCAGATCCACATTCAGCAACGGCTCAGTTCTTTATCAACATCAACGATAACACCTTCTTAGACTTTAAGTCTGAGTCAGCACAAGGTTGGGGTTACTGTGTATTTGGCGAAGTCGCTGAAGGCATGGACGTTGTTAATAAGATTAAAGCAGTCAGCACCGGTAACCGTGGCATGCATCAAGACGTTCCTCTTGAGGCTGTTATCATCGAAAAAGTGACTATCGAAGAGTAAGATTGACTCGATGCGCACACTTTTTGTGGGCGATCTGCACTTAAGTGCCGATCGTCCCGATATTACCCAAGCTTTTCTTACCTTCTTAGACACTCAACTTAGCGATGCCTCAGCGCTCTATATCCTAGGCGATCTGTTTGAAGTTTGGGTGGGCGATGACATTGCAGAGCCATTTGCAAATCAGCTAGCTGATGCCATTCAATTGGCCTCAAAAAAATTGCCAGTCTTCTTTATCCATGGCAATAGAGACTTTCTTATCGGCAATGCGTTTGCAAAGCGCAGTGGCATGACCTTATTACCTGAAGTTTTCACGGTTAATTTATATGGTGTAGACACCGTTATCTTGCATGGTGACAGCCTCTGTACCCTAGATAAACCATACCAGCGTTTTAGAAAGTTTCGCAATATGGCATGGGCAAAGTGGCTATATGCACACCTATCAAAATCCAAAAGACTTGGGATTGCCGCAAAGTTAAGAAGTAACAGTCAAAGCAGCAATCAACAAAAAAGCGATAGCATTATGGATGTAGAGCCCGACGCTGTACTCAAACTGCTTGAAGAAACTCAAACGCAGCAGATGATCCATGGCCATACGCATCGCCCTGCAATCCATCAGCTTGCTAATGGAAAACGTCGAATTGTTGTCGGTGATTGGTATGAACAAGGCAGCATGCTTTGTGTTAGCCAAGATAATATTGAGCTAATAGAGTTACCGTTTGGCAAGTAATCCCCTACTTGCCTCTCATCTTTTTCGCCGCTTTTAAACAGCTTCCATAATCAATGGCGCTCCACTGTGAAACTTAAAGTCCTCATCTAAAGACGAAATAAGCTCTGCCTCTACGTCGGCAAAATGGGCAACTCTATCGGCTATATCCGTGGTCGAAATCGCCTGAGCGAGTGTTAAATAATCTTGATAGTGACGCGCTTCTGAGCGCAATAAGGAGATATAAAACTTCTTCAATTCGTCATCTAAATGAGGTGCCAGCTTGGCAAAACGTTCACAAGAACGAGCTTCAATAAATGCCCCTACAATGAGCTTATCAATAAGCGTGGCAGGTTCATGGGTTCTCACCTGTTTCATCATACCCTTTGCATACCGACCAGCTCGGGCATTGCGATACTCAATACCGCGGCTATGCATAATCTCTAATACTTGCTCAAAATGGTGAAATTCCTCTTTGATCAACCGCACCATCTTTTGAATCAAGTCCGCACTATGATCAAAATCCTGACGGGCAACGAGCTCAGCCGCTAACTCATTTTTCTTACTCTCTTTCGACAGAAATGCAGCTACATCTCGATCCTTAATATAAACAAAATCTTCATAAGGTTTTGCCCAGGCTAATAAAATCTTGCCACTTGGTTTATCGATGGCATATTTACGTACCAAAAACATCGCCGTCTGCGCCGCTTTTAACTCACAGTTACAGTGATCAATCAGCAAACCTTTTAACTGCTCAGGCTTTTTTGCTTCTTCAATCCAACTATCCGGGGTTTCACATTTCAAAAATGAGTAAATAGGGGCAAGTAACTGCTGCATGCTATGGCTCTTTACGCTGTTCGTTAGAGTTAACTATTTTATCAGTAATTTCCTGCACAATCCTAGCTTAACATCTATGCTTAAAATGATTGGCTTGACTCTTGGTTAGTTTTGTTCAATAAATAGCCTTAGAGCTGTAAAAAGTTCGTCTGCAGTTTGGCGAGCCAATTTAATCTAAAAGTTAAATGCTAAACAAGGATAACTATAATGATATTGAATCACTTAATGGGGCTATACACTCATCCAAAAGAAGAGTGGCAAACAATTGAAAAAAACCACGAAGCGCTTAGAAGTAGTCTGAGCCATATCTTAATCGTTGCACTCATTCCTGCTATCTGCACTTTCTTTGCAACTTCACAAATAGGTTGGGATCTCGGCGTTGGCGAGCGTCAGTTCTTAACAGCTGAAAGCGCACTCATCATGTCTACAGGCATGTATTTCGGCCTCATCGCAGGCGTATTCGCACTTGCTTACCTTGCTTTTTGGATGGCTAAAACTTTCGATGCAAAACCGAGTTACACTCAAGCACTAGAGTTAGCAGCATACACTGCTACGCCATTATTTATGGTGGGCTTAGCATCGCTTTATCCAACATTGTGGTTCATCATGATAGTTGGTTTAGCGGGTTTGGCTTATTCGGTTTATCTCCTCTATACCGGTGTGCCCATCATTATGAATATCCCGGAAGAGAAAGGTTTTATTTATGCGAGTTCCGTTGTAACAGCAGGCCTAGTGTTACTTGTCGGACTGATGGCATCAAGTGTTATTTTATGGAGTGTTGGCTTCGGTCCGATGTACCAATAATGACACAATATTAAACACGCAAAAAAGCCGACATATTGTCGGCTTTTTTATTCTCGAGTTTATCAACTCAAACTAATACCAAGCAGTATAAAACGACTACGCGAAAGTGTCGCGTAATGGCACCGTTAGGTTAAAGACTAGATTGTCTTTAGTTGAATCTTTATTGTCAGCGCAGAAGTAGCCTTCACGCTCAAACTGATAGGCTTTTTCCGCTTCAGCATTAACAAGTCCAGCTTCAACAAACCCATGCTTAACCGTTAACGACTGCGGATTAAGTACTTCATCAACAGACTCTGCTGCCGCAGGGTTGGCATCGTTAAATAAACGCTCATACAAACGGAACTCAGCAGGTTTAGCTGTCGTTGCTTCAACCCAATGGATAACACCCTTAACCTTACGACCATCGCTCGGGTTTTTACCCAAGGTTTCATCATCATAAGTACAGTAAATGGTGGTCACGTTGCCATCAGCGTCTTTATCACAGCGTTCAGCCTTGATGACATAAGCATTACGTAAACGAACTTCTTTGCCCTGTACTAAACGTTTGAACTTCTTATTTGCTTCTTCACGGAAATCATCCGCGTCGATGTAAAGTTCACGCCCGAATGACAATGGGCGTTTACCCATCTCTTCATTACTTGGATGTATAGGAGCTTGCACTGTTTCAACCTGGTTTTCAGGATAGTTTTCAATCACGACCTTAACTGGGTTGATAACTGCCATTGCCCGCGGAGCATGCTCATTGAGCTCTTCACGGATACACGCATCTAACATGGCAACTTCAACCATGTTCTCTTGCTTAGTCACGCCGATACGCTTACAAAACTCACGAATTGAAGCCGCGGTATAACCTCTACGTCTAAAGCCTGCAATCGTTGGCATACGCGCATCATCCCAACCAGAGACAATATTACGAACCACAAGGTCGTTAAGCTTACGCTTAGACATTAACGTGTACTCAAGGTTTAATCTTGAGAACTCATACTGACGTGTGCGACTTGGAGACTGGAAATCATCTAAATGATCCAATACCCAATCATACAATCTGCGGTTGTCTTGAAACTCTAAAGTACAAAGCGAGTGGCTAATGTTTTCAATCGCATCAGAGATACAGTGAGTAAAGTCGTACATTGGGTATATGCACCACTTATCACCTGTTTGATGATGATGTGCAAAGCGTACCCGATAAATAATCGGATCGCGCATACACATAAATGGCGATGCCATATCAATCTTTGCTCTTAACGCACATTCACCCTCTTTGAACTCACCATTACGCATTTTTTCAAATAGCGCTAAGTTCTCTTCAGGTGTTGTATCGCGGTAAGGGCTATTTTTACCAGGCTCTTTCAACGTGCCGCGGTACTCACGAGTTTGCTCTGCATTTAAGAAACAAACGTAAGCTAAACCTTTAGTGATCAACTCAACGGCGTACTGATGTAACTGATCAAAGTAATTTGAAGAGTAACGAATATCGCCACTCCACTGGAAACCAAGCCACTGCACATCATTCTGAATAGAGTGGACATAATCAATGTCCTCTTTTTCAGGATTGGTATCGTCAAAACGTAAGTTACATTGACCTTGGTAGTCTTGTGCGATGCCAAAGTTTAGGCAGATAGACTTGGCGTGGCCGATATGAAGAAAACCGTTTGGTTCTGGCGGAAAGCGAGTGTGTACAGCACTGTGCTTACCGCTGGCAAGATCTTCATCTATGATACTACGTATGAAGTTACTAGGACGTACTTCAGTGTCCACATGACTCATGGAATTCCTCTTTGCGAACGATGGTTAATGGCGAAAAAAGCATAATCCTACAGATCCCTAGTAGGGTCAACGGTTCACGCTTAAAAACACGGGTTAATGGTTACAGCATAGCCATTTAAAGGCAAAAAAGCAGCGAATCATCGCTGCTTTTATCTATACACTCAGATTATACGCTAAAACAACTATTCCGTAATCACTTTAATGCCTGGAATGATGGTTTGGGTTTTTCGCCCTTTCCTCTTCAGCCATACATAAAATACAACTAATGCGATAGTAAAGAAGCCAATCCATAGACTTGATTGTAGAGGGTGCTGAGCAAACGTAGCCCCTTGGTAGAATACCGTCGCCGTGCCGTACGCTAGACCAAAGGTCCAAAGCCCAGCGAATGCCGCCCAGCGCCCGCCAAACTCATTAACCAATGCGCCCATTGCTGCAACACAAGGAGTGTATAGCAATACAAACAGTAAATAAGAAAATGCTGCCGTTACACCAGCGAAACCAGCTTGCAGTGCGCTGAAGGTTGAGGTATCAACCTCTAGCTCTTCTGATGCACTTTCAACAGATGAAACGTCACCAACAGAGATAGATAAGGGATCTTCTGGCGCAATACCGAACAAATTCTCAGGAATAGTCGCTAACGCTTCAGCAAAGGTATCAGATAATGGTGCTAACTCTTCATCACCAGCACTGTTGTCTGAATAAAGGCTGTTTAACGTCCCCACTACGGCTTCTTTGGCAAAGATACCAGTGATAATACCGACTGTTGCAGGCCAGTTATCTTGCTCCACACCCATAGGTGCAAATAGAGGAGTGACTTTTTGGCTTGCTACACTAAGTACCGACTCAGAGCTATCTTCGTGACCAAATGTCCCATCGATACCAATAGCATTGACAAAGTTTAGCAAGGTTACAACGATAACAATCGTCTTACCCGCGCCCATAATAAAGCTCTTTGTTCGCTTGCCTGTTCGCGCCATTACAGTTTTGAACTTTGGCTTTTCATAGCTAGGTAACTCCATCACAACCGCACTGCTTGAGCCTGGTAGTAAAGTGGAACGTAATAATAAGCCAGTGCCAATAGCGGCAAAGATACCAATCATATACAGCAAGAAGACTAAGTTCTGACCTGACTCAGGGAAGAAAGCAGCAGCAAATAATGCATACACAGGAAGGCGTGCACCACATGACATAAACGGCGCCATCATTCCTGTGACAATACGTTCACGCTCACTACCTAGCGTACGAGTCGCCATAATCGCTGGCACTGAACAACCAAAGCCAACAATCATAGGCACAAAAGCACGTCCTGGTAGACCAATGCGGCGCATCAACCCATCAACAACAAACGCTGCTCGCGCCATGTAACCTGAACCTTCAAGTACTGACAAGGCTAGAAATAGCGCCGCAATAACCGGAATAAACGTGGCAACCGTTTGAATACCTTGGCCAACACCACCGGCTACAATAGTCACTAACCATTCAGGTGAACCTAGGCTGGACATTAATGCGCCGAAATGGTCAACAAAAATAGCCCCTGCTGCGATATCAAAGAAGTCGATAAAAGAGCTACCAACATTAATACTGAACATAAACATTAAATACATCACAAACAGGAACACAGGGATCCCTGCAACTGGGTGAAGTACCACTTTGTCTAGTTTATCGGTTAATGTTTCGGCATTGTCACTTTTAACTGAACCAGTAAACACCTGCTCAACGAAGTTGAAGCGTGTGGTGGCCACCATAATTTCAATATCTTTACCTTGAGCAGACAGTGCTTGAGAGTACTGCTCTACTTCACTAACCATTTGACTGTTTTTACACTTACCACAGCCTAATCCATTAGCGAGCATCGCAAGTGCACGCCCTCGACTCAACTTGTCATCGGCTGCAAGCAAGTTACTAACGCCAGACTCAATTTCAGTATCGTAATCAAGTACTAGAGGCGCTTCAGAAACTTTACCATCGAGTAAAGCAACAAATTGTTGTTTCACCTTGTCAATGTCTTGTTCATCGCGAGAGCACACGGCCACAACCGGACAACCTAGCTCTTTGCTCATCTGTGCGACATCAATATGAATACCACGACTAATCGCAGCATCTATTTTGTTCAGCACTACAACTAACGGAATACCAAGTTCACGCAGTTGTACGGTTAAGTACAAGTGACGCTCAATATTGGTCGCATCAACAAGGTTAATAATGCCGTCGATTGGCTGATCTGCAAGATATTGCTGAGCAATCTGTTCATCTAAAGAGCAGTCACAGCTGTTCCCAGCAGGTAATAAATCATAAATACCGGGAAGGTCAGTAAGAAAAACATCGGTACCTTGCAGCGCGAATTGCCCTGTTTTCTTTTCAACTGTAACCCCAGACCAGTTACCAACTTGTTGATTCGAACCAGTAAGGGCATTAAAAAGAGTCGACTTACCCGCGTTAGGGTTACCGACGGTGACGCAATTAAATTGCTTATCCATTCGCTTTTTCAACCTCAATAATATCTGCTAAATCACGACGCATGCATAACTTACTGCCTCGGATATCTAATTCTACGCCCGAGCCCATTGGTGCTCTGCGGATCAAAGAAAATCGAGTATTGGGAGTGATCCCCATCGATAGGAGTTTGCGTTTAACAACAGCCGGTAGGTCAATTTGCCCTACTTGAGAAATTCTGGCGAAATCGCCTGGATTTAGTTCACTTAACTTCATTGTGCATTCCACCTAATTACAGGCCTCAACTTTCTTTGAATTGATACTGATTCTAAAGGACTGTTAATCTCAATAACTTTACCTAGATCAACATTTCAGACTGTAAACGATAATAATTTTCAATTGTGTTCTCTATTATGTGACAAATCTCTCAACTAATAAATGACCTCATGCCAGATAAATTAATTATGGCTTATCCCCCTTAAACAATAATGGTTATTATTTACACTGGATTCAAATGAATAACAGAAACCGACCCAGCGTGATCCAGATCACACTTCAATAACTACCCTTTAAAGATCAGCGTTAAAAGCTGCATAAGCCCACCTAAATGTTATGGGTTTGTCATGTTTATGTTCTATTATTTTATGTTAGTAATTTACATAACTACTAATGTAGCACTCTAAAAAAAGAACGCTTTAAAAGCGAATGGAATGGGAATGACATGATGAACAAGACCACAGGATGGTTCTCTACAAAGCTAGTGAACTTGCTAATGCTTACGACTATGGCATTTTGCTTTAATGTCATGTCAGCCCCATGGGACGATCAACCACCAAAAGAGGTTGAAGCACTATTAGATAAAAAGTTTGCTGAAGGAAAGTATTCATCAAAAGGCGCTGACACCTGTCTCATGTGTCACAGGAAAAGCGCAAAAGTGATGGAACTATTCGACGGGGTTCACGGTAATGCTGATGTTAAAGGCTCGCCAATGGCCGATCTTCAATGCGAAGCCTGTCACGGCCCACTGGGATCACATAATCGTGGTGGTAAAGAGCCAATGATTACATTTGGTTCAAACTCCCCTGTTCCAGCCGAAAAACAAAATAGCGTTTGTATGAGTTGCCATAACGATGATGAACGTATGGCTTGGAGCGGCAATCATCACGACAATGCTGATGTCAGCTGTGCCAACTGTCATCAAGTCCATACTGGACACGACCCTATCGCAGACAGAGCAACTGAAGTGGCAGTATGCACCAGTTGCCACACTCAACAAAAAGCTGACATGAATAAACGTTCCTCTCACCCGCTAAAATGGCAACAGATGGTATGTAGTGACTGTCACAACCCACACGGCACACTTGCAGATGCCAGCTTAAAGCAGATGAGCGTCAATGAAAATTGTTACTCATGCCATGCAGAAAAACGTGGACCCAAGCTATGGGAACATGCGCCCGTTACAGAAGATTGTGCGTCTTGTCATAATCCACATGGCAGCGTCAACGAAGCGATGCTGATAAGTAAACCGCCTATGTTATGTCAACAATGTCACGCCTCAGTTGGACACACCTCAAATGCCGTATTCGGGGGCAACCCCAATGCATTTAATGCGGGACAAAGCTGTATGAACTGCCATTCGCAAGTACATGGCTCTAACCATCCATCTGGCAAGCTACTACAGCGCTAACAAGGAGTGGCAATGATGAAAGATATACAGTTCCATATTAATAAGCCGTTGCAGTTTTCTCTAATAGCATTGGCTGTCAGCGCATCTATAACATCGGTGCATGCAACAGGTTACGGCGTCCAGAATGCCAACCGCGACAAAGCAAAAGTCGAAAAGTGGGAGTGCAAACGCTGCGTAACAACCTCAGGCTTTAATGGCAGTGTGGGCATAGGCGCCGCCTACAATGATGCAAGCGACATTCATTTTGGTAATACGACCGGTACAGATACAGACGGCGCAGTCGGGCATATAGAGGCTGACCTTAATTATCAATCAGAAAATGGTTATCAAACCACAATAACAGCAGACAAACTGGGGTATGACACAGGCAGCGCGGCAATAGAGACTGGCCGAAAAGGCCAATATTCCATCGCTTTAGGTTATCGAGGACTGGCGAACTACGACACCAATGCGGCGCTAACACCCTATATGAATAGTGGAGATCAGCTTTTTCTGCCCGATGATTGGCAAGCAGGTGCAACCACGGGGCAAATGTCGAACCTAAATGACGACATTTCCGATACAGCGTTAAAAACTCAACGTGATAGGTTTTTATTAGCAGCTGACTATAAAGGTAGCTTCTACAAGGCTGACATCAATTACCAGCATGAAAAGCGTGAAGGTAAACGCACTTTTTCAGGTAATTTACTCACCAATAGTGCCATGCTAGCCCAGCCTATTGATGATACAACCGATGAATTTGGTGCAAAAATCTACTTTAACGGTAAAGGTTGGTTAGTCGGCATAGACTCTTCTTTTAGCCAGTACAAGAATGACCATCAAGCCGTTAATTGGGAGTCAGCCTTTACACCTACATTTGGTGCCGCTTATGCAGGACAAAGCGCTGCGGCACCGGATAATAAAGCCTATCGAGTCGGGGCAAATGCACAACTAACCGGCAACGGTCATCAGGTGCTGATGAACCTGAGTGTTGCGAGCTTTACACAAGATCAAGCTTTCCTACCGGCAACGATAAATGGTCCTTCCCCCGCGTTGCCAACCAGTAGCCTTGACGGTCAGGTTGATACCACCGACATGAAACTTAAATACTCTGGCCGACCTTTACGAGGCTTAAGCGTAAGAGCGCGTTATGACTACTCAGATCGAGACAATAAAACAGCACTGAATGCCTATCCACAAGTCATCACCGATAGTTATTATGCAGGCACCGCTGTTAACCCGGAATATGATCGTACTAAACAGTTAGTCGATGTTGGCGCGAAATACCGTTTCAACCGCAGTATATACATAGATGGCGGCTATCGTTATGACCATAACGACTATAGCGATTTAGACCGAGACTCTCTGCAGCAAAATAGCCTCTATGCAAAGCTAAACTACCGAATATCCCCGGCCTGGTCTGCTTGGTTAAAAGCCGAAGCGAGTGATAGAACCGGTAGTACCTATAAAGCCGTAACGACGACATCAAGTCCCAGTAATCCCTATTTAAGAAAGTCATACCTTGCAGATAGGCAGCGTCAAGAATACAAACTTAATGTGGCCTACAGTGGCTCAGCTGCGTTCTCTGCCAGTGCCAACTTACATGCTAGCTATGACGACTATAATGATACAGAAATTGGCTTAACTCGGGTTGATACCCAAGGCTACGATATATCAGCCAATTACATGATAAGCGAGAATTTCAATGTTAACGCCTACCTCAACCAAGATTGGCGTGACAGTGACCAAGCTGGTAGCTCAAACTTTGGCTTAGCTAATTGGTATGCCAACACCGATGAGCAATCCACATTAGTGGGTGCAGGTTTAACTTACCAAAACTTGTTAGATAGCAAACTCAATCTTGGCCTCGATTATTCATACGCCGACGGGCAAAGCGATACCAATGTTATTCAAGGGATCACCTCTCCTTACGGCGATTACTTCTCCGAAAAGCACAATATTAATGCTTTCGCAAAGTATCAACTCGCCGAGAAAATGGCATTACGTTTCGATTGGATTTTCGAGAACTATAAAGACTCCGATTGGTTGAACCAGGGTTTAGCAGTTGATTCTATACCCAACGTGCTGACTTTTGGCGATTTAAGCCACGACTATAATGCTCATTATTTTGGCCTGACATTCAGCTACCAAATGTAGCTCTGTCAATAAAAGGAATTCAAGGAAATAAAAATGAAACTGATCACCCAATCACGACTTCATAAAAGTATTCCTCTAGGTCTAATTGCCATGCTGGCTGCTTGTGGCGGTGACGATGGTTCACCTGGCAACCCCGGCGAACCTGGAGGCCCCCCCGCTTCGGAGATTAGTGAGCTAAATATCACTGTTAAAGAGGTTGTTTTTGACACTGGAGTTGCCACGGTCAATTACCGCATAACCAATGAGGAAGATGAGCCAGTCATAGGAATACCTTCTGCAACTTACCTTGCAGCACAACTGCTACCAATGGGCTACACCAATGCAGGTAATGCCAGTCAGTGGCAGTACTTCACCTCGGAGTCTTGTGCTGACGTTTGTGACGGCGAATTTGTCGACCATAAAAATGGCCAATATAGCTACACTTTTAGTGGTGCATTCGATGGTATGAACGACATTAGCTTTATGTCTGGCGGCACCCAACGTGTGGTGATTAAAGTTGGCGGCGATTCTTTACCCGATGGCACTGCACTGCCAATAACCAACCAACATTATGATTGGCAGGATAAAGCCGGCACCCCTGCCTATACGCGAAACCTCATCGAAATGGAGACTTGTAATAGCTGTCACAGTGATCTCGCTTTCCATGGTAGTAAATACAATGAAGTTGAGACCTGCGTAACTTGCCATAACATCGACAAAGTCAGTAACCCCGATAATGTTTTTGCTCCTATGGTTCACAGTAAGCATTTAACCGGATTTCCTGGCTCATTAGCGGATTGTCAAACATGTCACGTCGCTGATGAAACATTAACGGAAAACATGAACTGGGCACGTGTTCCTACAATGGAAGCGTGTGGCAGTTGCCATACCAATATCGACTTCCCAAGCGGACAAGGTCACCCAACTCAACAAGACAATAGTAACTGTGTCGCTTGTCATAACGCTGATTGGACCATGAGTGCCCATAGTCAAGCAGATACCGAAGCCGTTCTTGGCCAATTTAATGTGGAAATTGTCAGTGCGTCTTTAAATGGCACGACTGTAGATTTAGCCGTGAGATTATCTAACCCAGCCACTAACGAGATCTATAACGATAGCGCCGACAAGCTTGACTTTGTCAATGACCTTCGGGTTTATGCGAACTGGGGAGTCAGCGTTGACTACACGACTCGCAGTGCTAAATCAATAAAATTACAAGACATTTCCCCTATTTCCGGCAGTAATGGCGTCTTTAATTACCAGATCGCAGATTTAACCGTACCTACGGAGCTTGCTAGTGATAAAGGAACATTAGCCATTCAAGGAAAGCTGTGTAGTGATGACGACATGTTGGCCGATTGCGCAGGGACTGATAACACCACTAACCTTAAATCTAGTCACCAGTTCTTTAGTGCGGCGGCGCTCAGTGATACAGGCCGCCGAGTGGTAGTCACCAACGAAACTTGCGGCAGTTGTCATGGAGATCAAGAGCTCAATTATCATGGCTCTCGTAATGATCTAGAAGGTCAGTGTCAGGTTTGTCATAACCCTAATATGCAAGCTGAAGCAAGTGCGATGAATGCTGCTGCATCAACAGCCGATTACAAACACTTAGCTCATACTCTGCATGCAGGTTCACGAGAAAGTTATCCAGATATTAACTACCCAGCCAATATCGGTAACTGTGCCCAATGTCATACAAAAGATGCCAACGGTGTACTAACAGCAGCATTACCGCTTGATAGTGGCGTTCCGCCATTGGCCTTTGACGACGGCAGCTTTACCAGCCCGACATCTGCTATCTGTAGCGCCTGTCATACCAGCGACACATCTAAGAGTCATATGACTCAACAAGGAGGCGTGTTTAACGGCACAGAAGCGGATGCAACATCTGGAACTGAAAGTTGTGCCACTTGTCATGGTCAAGGCGCCTCGGTCGATGTGTTAGCAGTTCACCCAATAAAATAATAATCATTAGCCCAATAACCTAGGTTATTGGGCTTTCAATGTTTAGTGATGAGAAATGGAACGCAAAATTATGGAAATCAAAACTAGAAGCTCAAAACTCAGTTTGATTGCTCTCGCGAGTGCCACCTTGTTGTTTGGCTGTAGCGACGGCAATGACGGTGAAGATGGTAAAGATGGTGAAGTTGGTTTTTCAATTGCTCAGGCCAACGAACTAACAGCGTCCATCTCATCAGCCTCTGTGACTGAAGGTGTGATTGCAGTAGAGTTCACACTCGAAAATGCCAACGGAGTAGCGATAACAGATCTCGACACTTACCAAGCTGTCGACTGGATAGGTATGGGAGTCGCAAAATTAATCCCCACCGAAGGCAAAGGTTATAAAACACCGCAATGGGTGAACTACATTAATAGCGCAGTTGAACCCGTCGCAGCTAACGTCCCACCAGGCTTTGAAGATAAAGCCGGTACACAGTTACAGCCAGGACTTGAATCTAGCTGTGCCCAGGAGTGTTTAGAAAACCTAAGCAGTGGCATGTACCGCTATACCTTCCAACTTAACTTAAATGACGTGCCTGAACTTGAAGGACTCGATTTAACCTTTGATGATAGTCTAACTCACCGCGTTACCATGGAGCTAAGAGCGGATGGTACGGCCAATAAACTCATCAATGCACATTACGACTTTTTACCTTCATCGGGTGAAATGGTCGCTGCAGACGCGACGCGTACAGTAGAGTTTTTAGAGCAATCATGTTTACGTTGTCATAGTGACGATTATGACCATCCCTGGGCATCTAAACTGCTTTTTCACGGTGGCAGACGTTTCGATATCGCTAATTGCCAAATGTGTCACACCAGTTATGCAGGCGACCCAGAAACCGGCGCACCCATCGACATGGGCTATATGGTTCACAAAATCCATAAGAGTGATTACCTGATGGTGGGTTATGGTGGCAGCATCCACGATTATTCTGAAGTGACCTTCCCCGCAGATATGTATGATTGCCGTGCATGTCACCAAGAGGGTGAAATGAGCCCTGTGGATGCGTTTAACTTTAAGCACCATCGCGCATTAGCATGTGGCTCATGTCACTCAGACTCAACCGATCCAGCACAAATCAAAACCGATATGCATGATAAATATATCGAAACGACAGATTGTAGTACCTGTCATGCAGAGAAAGGTGAAGCTGGTGCAGCGCATCACTTTACCGATGCAGTCGCTAAAGATAATGCTAAAGACAGCTACTCCGCTACGTTAGTACCAGGTTCAGTGTCAGTAGCCACGGGCATGATAACATTTGATGTGCAATTTGCAGACTCTTCATTAACGACTCCAGTGATGAGTCCTGATGTCGATAAGCGTATTACCTTAAGCGCAATCTATTTTGGCTTTGGTAATGACATCGACTTTGGTTCAGGAACACAAAAAGTGGATCTCCTTGCTCTAACACCAACAGCGGTGAGTGATGGCGTTTATCGATACACTACCGCGACGACATTAATGGCTGATGCTAGCGAAGCCGCAACCGGTGTGATTTCAACCAAAATGTGCGTTGATAGAGATACGCTGATGGGCGTTGCTTGTGGCACAGGTACCGACGAATCTATTAACCCAGCGGTTATCACCGGTGAACTGGTAGCATTTAATCTCAATGGTGATGACAGCGTGATGGCCAGACGCGTCGTGGTGAGTAACGATACTTGTGCCAACTGTCACGATGAAAAATTCATCGGTAAATTTGGTATCGATTTCAAACACGGCGGCAGTTACAGTAACTTTGAAGGCGAGTGCCAGATGTGTCATAACCCGACTCGTTCAGGAGCTGACTCTAAGTCGATTCAGGACCATATTGACTTTAAAGTACGTATACATGCGCATCATGCCAATAAGCGCTCGACGCAAGATCCAATCACCTTCCCTGAGCATTATGGTAACTGCGCCGTCTGTCATGACAAAGGCCAGCTTAAAATGGATGGACTTGGTGCGATGGTAGCAACACCCTCTACTGATGCAGTACTGGATATGGTTGAATTTTCCCCCATTGCGTCAACATGTGTCAGCTGTCACGGTGCTACGGATTCATTAGTCGCGCATATTCGCGCTAATGGTGGTGCGGCAAATGACACTCGCGGCACTTATGTTCCAGGAAGTGAATCTTGTGCAACCTGCCATGCTGAAGGTAAAACCAACGGTGTTGATTCGGTTCACCCTGTAGAATGGTAATAGTTAAGCTATTTTTCTAAATAAAAGCGGCGTTAACACGCCGCTTTTATTATATATTTAGCTGATAAAACGCAAACAAATCATTCGCGCACCACTCCCGGAACAATTCATTAACAACCAAAAAACCTTTACGCCACCCTTGCTCAATTAGATGTTACTACACAGTATAAATACGCAATAACCACAGTAACTCAGCTTGATTTAAATCAACTTAACTCTTAAAAAGAATCACTTCTTTAAGGCTACTTTAAGGTAGCCACCCTCAGCCTTAACTCAAGCTTAACCCCCTACAATCAGACTCCCTAACCAACTGTTTAAATTGACATTTAACAATACTGTAGCCTTTGAAAGATCACAGCAGGGTTACATCACATTTGCCTAGTCCATATTATTGCTGACTACCTCTTTTGGGTAAGATCGTGTTGAGGAAGTTCCTCACGCTTAAGAGGTAAAAACCTCGCAGCAGATAAAACCTATGCAGGGAATAAAATGATGATAAATCGATATAAACTCGCAACCGCTGTAAAATCAGCAATCGGCATTGGCGCACTCTCTTTTGCGCTTGCAGGTTGTGGCAGTGATGGCAAAGACGGTGAAGATGGCAACAATGGCGATATCGGCGTTGATATCCAACAAGCAACAAGTCTAAACGCCAATATTTTACATGCCACAATCACAGACGGCATTGTCGCTGTAGATTTCGAACTCGAAACAGCCAATGGTGTAGTAGTTTCAGGCTTAGATACATTTGAGAATATTAATGCCTTAGGCTTTGGTATTGCCAAACTAGACAGTCTACAGAAGCGTGACCGTCCATTACCTGGTTTTGACAGCCCTGAGCCAGAGGCTACACCGATGAAAGGTGAGAAGTCATCACAATGGGTTAGCTATATCAACAGCATGAAATTGCCTGGCGACATCGCTGAAGGTCAAGACTTACCTGAAGGATGGGATAAGCACCAAGGACCACAGATTCAAGCTAACATCGAAACGAGCTGTAAAACAGCTTGTATTGAAGCATTAGGCCACGGACAGTATCGTTATACTTTCTCTAAAGCACTCAACGAGTACGAACAAATTGAAGGCTTAGATACCGAATTCAAAGGTGAACTCACTCACCGCATTACGCTAGAGTTGAAACCGACAAACGTAGTCAGTAACGCTACTTTAATCAACACACATTACGATTTCATCCCAGCACTTGATCGAGCAGCTGAAGCCGATGAAACTCGTAATCTTGTCCATCTACAAGAATCTTGTATACGTTGTCACAATGATGACTACGAACATGCGTGGGCACCAAAGCTTTCAATGCATGGCGGCAAACGTATTGAAGTTGAAAACTGTGTAGTTTGCCATACCACCTACTCTGGCGATCCAGAAACAGGGGCAACTATCGACATGGGTTCTATGCTTCACCAAATCCATAAAGGCCAGTACTTCATGATTGGTTATGGCGGAAAAGCACACGACTACAGTGAAGTGACTTTCCCTGCAGATGCTAAAGCATGTCAATCATGCCACATTGGAGGTGAAGCTGCGCCAGCGCAAGCTAATCAATTCCACTTCCATAGACAAGAGGCATGTTTAAGTTGTCACGAAAAATTTGCCGCACCAGAATGGGATGGTACAGCGCGAGGTCTGTTCCACTCTGAGCAGTTCCCTCAGTATGTTGAAAGAGATTGCGCAGCTTGTCACGCCGATGACAGTAACCCAATGGGCGCAGCAAAGTTCCATTTGAACAAAGAGCTCACGATTACATCCGCTAAAGATGCATACGATTTCTCGATTCAAAATGGTAACTACCATCAGCAAAATGATAGCTTGAGCTTTATTGTTCACTTTGAAAGTGATTCCGCTACAGCGCCACATGAAGATCCAGCAGTAAGTGCGCTAAATGTTCAAATCGTCGAGAATCATCATAATGACTTCGCTGATGTCTGGAAAATGCCTCGAGAAGCCTTAACTGCTACCCATAAAATGATTAATCTAGCAGATGCTGAGGCAATCGCTGCGGGCGACATTATTGTTGAGCAAACCTCAGAAGGGTATCAGTACACGATCAATCAACTTGGTGTTGAACTGCTATCAGGGGCTATGATGAGTCACCTAGATATCTGTGCTTCACGCGACACTGAAACAACTGTTGCTTGCTCTGATGAAGAACATATTATTGCGACTTTGACCGCTGAAGCAGCTGCCTTTGCCCCTACTGGTGAAACGGCAGCTGTAAGAATGAACAGTGCATCAGAAAAAGCATGCCAAGCCTGCCATGACGACAGCATTGACCTTTCTTTCCACACGAGACCATCCTGTGGTACATGTCATATGCCTGATAACAAAGAGCAACCATTAGCACTTACTGATGGTAGCTGTGTGAGTTGCCATAAAGGTCAAGCTTTACACGCTGTTGCCGATGGGTCTTTCAAAGGTGGTCGTGTGGGTTTAGTCAACTCACTTGATTACAAAGTAATGATCCATACCCTGCATGCTAACAAGCGCACTAAAGTAAACAGCAATCGTAATGAGAACATTACTTTTACTAAACACTATGGTGATTGTGCTTCTTGTCATGAAAAAGGTCAGCTAACCCTAGCGAACACGGGTTCTCTTCCTGCAACATTAAATGAAGGTGAAGATGAGGCAGTATTGGAGTACTCTCCTACTGCCGCAGCATGTGGTTCGTGCCACACCAAAGAAAGCTTCGGTGCTCACGTTGAGTCTAACGGCGGCGTATTTGGTGCACCTCTAGGCACTTATGACGGTACAGAAAGCTGTGCAACTTGTCACGCTGAAGGTAAGACTTTTGGGGTGGATAAAGTTCACCCAACCAATTACAAGTAATGTAAATATTATCGCTTAATGTAAGCATGCATTTAACAATGCCAAATAGAAAGGCGAGAAGACTATCTTCTCGCCTTTTTCATGTCTAGATATCGTTGAAACTAAATACCAAACAGACGATAAGCATATTTCCACTATAAAGCGGTAACACAACTACTTATGAAGAAACAGTAACCCCTAAAGATCGCAACAAACTCGCCACAAAAGACAGTTGTGAGCGAAGAAACACTTAAGTAAGGATTAAAATAGTCCTAAAAACACACTATTCCCTCTACCCCTAAAGAAATAGTCTGACCTTAATCACATAAAGCATCTAAAACACCTGCTAAAAATTACGCTGTTAGTTAGCCTTAGAGGTGGAAATAAAATTCCACACACTAAATAAGGGTAAATGAGATTTGTTCTCAAATTAAATCCCTTTTTAGTGATGATTAAAAACTATTGCAGGGACAAAAATGATGAAATTTTTCAATTTAAGCGCAACTTCAAAAGCGCTACTCACAGCAGGAGTGCTTTCATTAGCAGTTTCCGGCTGTAGTGGTGATGATGGCAAAAACGGTGAAGACGGCAAGCCTGGTCCAGTTGGCTCGCCAATTGGTGAAGTATCTCAGGTTAACGCAGATATTACCTCAGCTTCAGTCAGCGAAGACGGTTTCCTAACGGTAAACTTCAATCTTAGTGACGCAAATGGTGCAGCAGTATTTGGTCTACAACAAGACGGAATCGGTGCAGTATCTTTCGGGCGTGTAGGTTCAGAAGATGAAGTAGGCACAACCGATCTTGAAGGCTCACCAAGAGATGTTTGGTTAAGCTACTTCAATAAAGACAAAGGTGAAGGCTACTACACTGGCTCTTCATACTTCCAAGGCAAAAACTGTGAAGATTGCCTAACTGATAATGGCGACGGTAGCTACACATTAGTATTAAACAAAGAAATTGATACTTTAGAAAAATATTCTTATTCAGCAGATGCCACAACGGGTATCTATTTAGGTGTTAAATCAGCAAATGACGCTGGTTCTACTCTAGTTAATAACACTTTCTATTACTGGCAACCAAGCTCTGATACCGAACAAGACAAACCTAAAGCTGTTATTGCCAATGAAACATGCCAATCTTGTCACCGTCCGGGTCAAGATGGTTCATTAGCAATGCATGGTGGCAAACACGTCACATTAGAATCTTGTACTTTCTGTCATGCTGATTACAACTCATACATGAAAGATGTAAAAGACGAAGATGGCAATGTGACTGGTAGCGTTGAATTTGATGGTTCAATCAAAGCCATGGCTCACGATATCCATAGCCATGCATACTATAATGGCGTCTATCCACAATCAGCTTCAAATTGCCAAACTTGTCACCAAGCAGACGAAAATGTCGCTATGGCTGACGCTTGGAAAGCTGATCTTGATACAGCAACTTGTATGAGCTGCCACAACAGCCCATATGCAGTACCAAGCTGGCATTGGGATAGTGACAAAGGTCAGATTGCAGAAGGTAAAGAAAACTGTGTATCTTGCCATAACGATCCAAACGGCGGCCAACGCGGCGCTGAATCAGGCCACTACCTGAAAAATGACAATGCTCAAGCAGCAGAAACCAAAGTCACTTTCAATAGCATGACATACAATGAAGCAACTGAAACAATTGTTGCTAACATGACGGTTACCAATGGTGATAACACCATTACTTTGGCACAAATTGATCCAAGCCCATACAAGTATGGCGGATTTACAAGTGCTATCGTATTTAACGGCGTTGTTAACGATGACTTCCTAGTTAACTACCAAAAAGTCGGCTACAACCTGTTTAGCGCTGGCGCAGATGGCTCAATTGACGTAACAATCAAAGATGTGTCATTGATGCAAGATGGTGATGATTCTCATGACTTCTTCCTCGTTGAAGATGTGATGCAAACCGAAGATGTGAAAGTTGCACTAAGTAGCCAGATTCACGTTTGTTTCGATGGCAAAGGCACTGTTGAAGATTGTGACTTTGACGGAACAACTGTAAGTAACTCAGGTCCTTACGCAAACTCTGATACTGCTTACTTTGAAGTGGACGGCACTGCCGTAACTACCTCTCCGCGTGTTCAACATGCAGAGATGGCAGCTTGTCAGCAATGTCATACAACAGCAATTAAACATCGCTTTAGTAACGACATGGATGGCTGTGCAAGCTGTCACAACGGCACGCGTGATAAGAAAGGCACAGGTTCTTCTAACCTAGCTTACATCGCTCACAGCAAGCACTACGTCTACGACAGCTCAGGCGACTTGTTCTTCAAGAAAACTGAGTGTCAAGCTTGTCACGGTGAAGATGGTTTCTCTTTAAGTAAAATTAAAGCTGATGCAGCGCCAGTTGCGTTTGGTACAACTGATGCTCAAAGATATGCAAAAGGTACTAATGAACAACTTGTTGTTTCACCACAAACTGCGGCATGTGTAAGCTGTCACCAAGCGCCATATGGCCTAAATGATGCTACCGCTTCTCATATCCAAGCAATGGGCGGTATCTTAGTGCAAGAAGGCGCAGAGCTGACTACTCTAGGTGTTCCAGCGTCTACATATGAAACGCTAAATGTACAAGAGACTTGTTCTACTTGTCATAAAGATGATTCAATTCTTGAAGCTCACTCTAACTGGGGCAGCAGCCACTAGTTTGAATAAACAAGTAGCAAGATAATCTACTACTAAAAAGGGAGGCTTCGCCTCCCTTTTTTAATGCGAGTGATTCCCAACTCATCAATACAACTTTTCTTACATATTTTACATATTTAACGTTATTTTAAGCTTCAAAAACGTCGTTTAACCATCCCTCTTAATACCTCTTTAGAAATAGGCAGATCCGCATCACACATTAGCACCTAGGCTGCTGATTTTAGCCCTGCATTACGTTAGCCTTTCATTGGGGAATCTTATTTCCAGCATTGACTTAAGCGGCAATTAAAAAATTACAGTCGGTCTACTCAATCGGGCCACACGTTTAAGACAGTGCCAAACCTATGCAGGGAAAAAATGATGAACGTAAAAAAATCTAAAATTGCACTGCTGCTAGCAGCAGGCGCTGTATCAATGGCCTTAACCGGCTGTGGTGGCGATGATGGTACTGACGGCAACCCAGGCAACCCTGGCGGTCCAGCAGCTGATTACATCAATACGCTGAATCTTAAAGTTACCGACGTGACTTACACTGATGGTCAACCAACTATTAAAGTGTTTGCCACTAACGAAGAAGACCTTCCAGTTATTGGTCTACAAGACCTAGGTGTTGTTGCCGCTCAATTAACACCACAAGGTGCTACTGGTGCAGGTAACAGTGCACAGTGGACCCGTACAGCTCGCGCTTCTGGCGTTGATAGCTACACCGATAATAAAGACGGTTCATACTCATTTACACTCGAACTTAGCGAATACAGTGCTGATATGACTCAGCGTTTTAACGTATACGCAGGTGGCAAAGGTTCAACTCTTGCTGACGGTGCAACAACGGTTCCACGCCGCGAAATCGTTGCAGACTTTGACGGTCAAGGCTATGAAGCCAAGTACACTAAAGACATCGTGTCTCATGAAACTTGTACTAACTGCCATGCAGAAGGTGAGCCGCTAACAACTCGCCATAGCAGCTACTACACCCAAGAAACCTGTGCAACTTGTCACAGCAGTTCAATGTCGACTGAATCTCAGTGGAACCACTTAATCCACAATATTCATAACACCGCTAAGACATTCGAAGACAAATACGATAAAGAGTATACCGGTGCAGCAGCTGAAGCACTTATTCAGAACAACTGTAAATCTTGCCACGTTGAGCCTGAAGCTGATAGCGGTGAGCTAGCGGAATGGGGCAACTGGTCACGTATTCCAACCATGGAAACTTGTACTAGCTGTCACACTAACATCGACTTTGAAGCGGGCAAAGGTCACTCTCAGCAAGCTGACAACTCAAACTGTATTGCGTGTCATAATTCAAGCTGGACTGAAGAGCTACACACTAGCAGCTTCGGTGACACTAAAGCACTGATTGATACATACGGCATCAACGTGACTTCTAGTATTGATAGCACAACTGCAGCAGCCACAATCAGCATTCAAGTTGTTGATTCAGCAGGCGCTGAAGTTGATATCAATACTATACTGCCAATGGTGCAGCGTTTAGAGGTTATCACTAACGTTGGACCAAACAACGTAACCTTAGGTTATGGTGGTAAAGACTCAATCAATGCGATTAAGAACGGTGTCGTGGATGCAAAAGCAGCTATCGAAGATGGCAAGTTAGTTTACACAACCACTCAAGATCTTGAGCTTGGCGCTGTTGGCGCTGACGACGAGACCGCTTTCACCTTTGTTGGCTGGGCTATGTGCTCTGCAGACGGTGAATTTGTTAAGTGTGATGATGCAGACTTTGATGGCAAAGACACTGATAAATACACAGGTATGAAAGCCGATCTTGCTTTCGCTACCCTTTCTGGTGAAGCGCCAAGTATGCGTCACGTTGACTCTGTTAACTTCACTGCCTGTGCAACATGCCACAGTGCAGAGTTCCAAGTTCACAAAGGTGGCAATCATGCTGGTTTCGTTATGTCCGAGCAACTTGCTCACACAAAAGATGCTAACGACCAACCTATTATCGGTGTTGATGCTTGTGCAGCCTGTCATACAGCAGACGGTACCCCGTACAGCCCTGTTGGCGCATTAGAACTAAAATTACATGCTAGGCATAATAGTGAAGGCATTATCAAAGATTGCACCCAGTGTCATAATGACTTCAACCTTGATGCATTCAAAGTTAAAGGTGCCATTGCAAGCAGCTTTGCTGGGACTGATGTCTACACCACACCTATCGCGGCAACTTGTGCTTCTTGTCACAGCTACAACATGGACAAGTTCAAGTCGCACGTTGAAGGCCAAGGCGCATTAGTTAATGTTTCTAAAGATGAAGCGACTGACGCAGCGCAACTAGAAACCTGTTTCTACTGTCACGCACCAACTCCAGCGGATCACACTGCGGTTAAGATGTAATTTGTGCAGCTCTTCTCAATGACTTAGGTCATTAAGAGTATTGAAAATAGGGGGAGTCCTCTCCCCCGCTTTCACAAAAAATTGTGCAAATTTAGGAAATCGATTATGAAGATCACAAAGAAATTAAAAACCTTACTTCCAGCGCTAGTCGCATCGGCAGTACTTTCACTTGGCTTTGCTCAAACAGCAGTAGCCTCTAAGTGGGATGCTAAGATGAGCCCTGATGAAGTAGAAGCCACACTAGATAAGAAATTTGCCGAAGGTAAATACTCGCCAAAAGGCGCTGATTCTTGCCTTATGTGTCACCGTAAATCAGAAAAAGTCATGGACATCTTCAATGGTGTTCACGGTTCGGTGGACTCAAGCAAGAGCCCAATGGCAGGCCTTCAATGTGAAGCGTGTCATGGCCCAATGGGTAAGCATAACCGCGGCGGCAATGAGCCAATGATCGCCTTTGGTCCAGACTCAACATTAGTTGCTGAAAAGCAAAACAGTGTCTGTATGAGCTGTCACAAAGACGACAAACGTATGGATTGGAATGGCGGACACCATGACAATGCCGATATCGCTTGTGCTTCTTGTCACTCAGTTCACACAGCCAAAGATCCAGTGTTGTCTAAAAACACTGAAATGGAAGTCTGTACTAGCTGTCATACTAAGCAAAAAGCTGACATGAACAAACGCTCTAGCCACCCAATGAAATGGGCACAAATGGTGTGTAGCGATTGTCATAACCCACATGGAACAATGAGCGACTCAGATCTTGTTAAGCCTAGCGTTAACGATACCTGTTACTCATGTCACGCAGAGAAACGTGGCCCAAAATTGTGGGAGCATGCACCCGTCACTGAGAATTGTGTTACTTGTCACAACCCTCATGGCAGCGTGAATGAAGGCATGCTAAAAACTCGTGCTCCGCAATTATGTCAGCAGTGTCATGCCTCGCCTCATAGCGGTCAGCCTCAGTTTGGTAACACAGATCAAGGTTCTACTGTTGGTGGCAACGCCTTTACCGGTGGTCGTAGCTGTCTAAATTGCCATAACCAGATCCATGGTTCAAACCATCCATCTGGCAAGCTATTCCAGCGCTAAGGAGACGTGAAGATGAAATTCAAACTAAATTTGGTCACGCTCGCCCTGCTTGCTAGTGCTGGTGCAGTAGCACCGGGCGCGGCGATGGCTGTTGACGGCTACGGTATTCAAAATGCAAATACCGATAAAGTAAAGTTCGAAAAATGGGATTGTAAGCGTTGTGCAGTTGAAACAGGTTACAGCGGCTCTATCGGTGTCGGCGTTGGCTACAACGACAGCGATGATATTCATTCAGCAAATGCTTTTGCTGCAGAAGACGAATTCGCTGGTAAAGTTGATGCTGACCTAAAATATGCAGGCAAAAGCGGCTACCAAGCTTCTATTGAAGCAGATAACTTAGGTATGGAAAACGGCCGCGCTGACATCAATGTCGGTAAAGCCGGTCAATACAACCTAAACCTTAACTATCGCCAAATCGCTACCTACAAAACAGATAGCGCCATGAGTCCATACCAAGGGGTTGGGAGTGATGACCTTACCCTTCCTGGTGATTGGGTTCATGGTGGCAGCACACAGGATATGACCAACCTAAACTCAAGCCTTAATCCGCTTGAGCTATCGCTTAAGCGTAAAAGAGCCGGTTTAGGTATTGACTACTCTTTTAACGATCAGCAAGGTGAGTCTTTATGGAGCACGCATATCAACTATATGCGTGAAGATAAGACAGGCCTTAAGCAAGCTTCTGGTAGCTTTTACAATCAATCAATGATGATTGCAGAGCCTGTTGACTACACCACTGATACTCTAGATGCCGGCGTTCGTTTTAGCGGTGATAACTGGTTTACCGCCCTAAATTACAATGGCTCAATCTTTAAGAATGAGTACAGCGAACTATCTTTTGATAACGCATTCAGCCCGACCTTTGGTGCGCAAACCACTGGTTATATGTCGCTTGATCCTGACAACGAAGCCCACACGGTATCGTTAATGGGTCAATATGTGGCTGGCAAAACCATCATGAACGGTCGCGTTCATTATGGTCAAATGACTCAAGACCAAGACTTCAACACTTCTGGTTACGGTTATCAAATGCCTTCAGAATCGCTTGACGGTAAAGTTGAAACCACTGGAGCAACCTTTAAGGTTGTGTCACGCATCAATCGCCAGCTACGTTTAAACGCCAGCTACGATTACAACGATCGTGACAACCAAACCAACGTGCAAGAGTGGACGCAGATCAGCATCGACTCAACCACTGGTCAAGCGGCTTACAACACGCCATACGACATCACCACCAACAAAGCTAAGCTAGGTGCGGACTACCGCCTTGCACGTGGCCATAGACTTGAAGGTGGTTTTGATTACCGTAAAGATGAGCGCAGCTACCAAGACCGCGAAACCACTGAAGAAAGCACAGTATGGGCTAAGTACCGTATCAGCGCATTCGACAAATGGGACATGTGGGTTAAAGGCAGCTACGGCGAGCGTGATGGTTCTGAGTACCAAGCATCAGAATGGACCTCTGCTGAGCAAAATGACTTACTACGTAAGTACAACCTAGCCGATAGAAAGCGTACTCAAGTTGAAGCTCGTGTTACTCACAGCCCAATTGAAACGTTAACCATCGACTTTGGTGCTCGCTATGCACTTGATGACTACAGCGAAACTGAAATCGGTTTAACTGAATCGAAAGATATCAGCTACGATGCGAGTGTTAGCTACCTAATGACTGAAGACATGACTTTGACAGCGTTCTACAACCGTCAAAACATCGATTCAGAACAAGCTGGCAGCAGCAACTTCTCAACACCAAACTGGTTTGGTGTCGTTGAAGATCAAGTTGATGTTATTGGTGCAGGGTTTAGCTACAACAACCTGATGGAAAAGAAACTGCGTTTAGGTGTTGATTACACTTACTCAGATTCTAATAGTAATACTCAAGTCACCCAAGGGATCACTGGTGATTACGGCGATTACTATGCCAAAGTTCATAACGTCAATGTTTACGCACTTTACCGCGCAACAGACAAAATGGATGTGCGCTTAGACTATAAGATGGAAAACTACAAAGATAACGACGCGGGCAACGATATTGCTCCTGACGGGATCTGGAACGTGTTAAGTTTTGGCAGCAATAGCCACGACTACAACGCACACCTAATCATGCTAAGCATGAGCTACCGTTTATAGTTGTTAGCTTCTCTAAAAAACCCGCCTAGTGCGGGTTTTTTTATGGCTATAAATTCAGCTGACAGTCCGACCAAGATCTAGGTCTCACCAAATACTCCGCTTTCACCTTGCAGTTCCCTGCACTTTAAGCCAAGGTAAGTCATCTCTAATTGATTATGACATCCGATGAAACTCACTCCCGCTTTTGTAAAATCTTTGCTCAGTGTTTCCCTGTTTGCCCCGATGCCAGCATTGGCTTTTCAATCTGACACGACCAATATTTTAATGTTGGCAATTTCGTTAGGTGGCTTTTGCTTTTTCAATTTATTACTGACAGGCTTATTTTATTTTACAGGCAAATACCACAGCCAACGTTTTGCCCAGCTTCATACGTTAGTATCGTTAATTCCAGCAGTAATCACCTTTATAGTTGCGATGATTTATATTAAAGGAGCGGGCGCTATTTCGCTTAATATCGGTGTCATCATCGTCAGTGTTGCGCTGAGTTTACTGCCGATTCAGCTGAGCCATCATGCCAAAGCTCCTACAGAGAAAACCCCATTAATATTGGCTATTGTGGCGCTATTGATGATGTTTGTTGGCTATTACGCAGCGCCACTAACCATATTTGCGATCGCTATCGCCCATGTTGCTGTACTGAGCCGTGGCAGTATTGGCGTAAAATTACTGAGCTACGCTACACTCATTGCAGGGTACAGCTACTTAGGATATTGGGCTTATCAAATTGCGCTACACAGCTAAATGCAACCAAACTAAGCTGAAAGTGAATAATGCCAAAAGACATCCGTCTCGATAATTTGCTTAATCAAGTACGCCAATGTCAGCTGTGCAGCGAACATTTGCCGTTTGCAGCCAAGCCCATTGTGCAACTTGGCAGCAATGCAAAAATATTGATCGCAGGACAAGCACCTGGGCAAAAAACGCATCACAAAGGACACCCGTTTGACGATGCCAGTGGCGATCGCCTCAGGAATTGGTTGGGGGTCACTCGCGAGCAGTTCTACAACCCTGAACTGTTTGCCATTCTCCCCATGGGGTTTTGCTTTCCAGGCAGCTACTCCTCAGCTGATAAAAAAAGCGGTGATAAGCCGCCACGGCCTGAATGCGCAGCCACATGGCGCCAGCCAATCCTCAAAGAGCTTAAGCATGTAGAGCTCACATTACTGGTAGGCCAATATGCCATTGAATGGCATTTGAAACGCAAGCTAACCGTCACTAAAGCTGTTGAACAGTGGCAAGAGTTATGGCCAGAAGTGTTGGTTATGCCCCACCCTAGCCCGAGAAATAATATTTGGCTCAAGCGGCACCCTGAATTTGAACAGCTGATAATCCCAAAATTACAGCGCCGAGTTTCAACCCTCATAGATGAGAAAAGAGTACCTAACGCTAGCTAAAGCAAAGCTACAACTAAGGTATGAGCTTATTTGCATACATAAAAAAACCTCAAGCCGAGTATTAAGCTTGAGGGTGTAAGGAAAAGAATGGTAAGGGAAAATAAACCAGTCACTCCATCAACAAAACCACCGTTATTTAACTGTTATCGTCAGTACTCCGTTTGAGACCCCTTGCTTTATTCCCCTAACGGCAATAAACCACTCTCCTATTGCTGGAGTATCAACGGCCACAAACTCACCGCTGCTATCTTTCGCACTATAACTGCGAGCACTCGCTTCCTCGCCTTCATTTAGTATCAACATCGCTGAGCCACCGTTTTCGTCCAGGCTCGCCTCAATCACAGTACTCCCAGCTGGAACAACCACCATGAAGTGCTGATAACTGCCGCTCGCCACATTAATGCTATAGGTCGTCACAGAGCTATTATCCCCAGGAGGTTCACTGCCTAGGTCAAATTGAGCCACCAAAGATACATCAGCAAAAGGCTGTCCGTTGTATCCTTTAACCACAAAGAAATAGCGCCCTTCAAGGGTTTCTCCAAACTCAGACTCAGTGCACAACTCCACTGCACTTGAACTGTTTAAGAAGCAGTCTGCACTACTATTGTCATTAACTACACCGTGGTTAACATATAGATCTGCATCTCCACCACTGTTATGGCTGAGCGATAACTGAAGCTTGCTTGCCCCTGCCGGCACGTCGATATAACCCATTACAGCCTCACCTTGGTTTGCCGCCAAAGACACAGGCACACCATTTTGTAATACAAGCTCCTGCGTTGCCGCGGCGCTGCCTAAATCAAAGGTCATTACCGCCCCTTTGGCGGAGATGCTGGTCATCGCTAAACCGCTTTCACTGCCGTCCCACCACTGGTTGCTTGGTTGGCTTTGGCTAGAAAACTCTGTATCCCAGTCTTGCTCGGTGCTGTATTCGTCACTGCCACCATCACCGTCTTCGCCGAATAAATCATGAATATCGCCATCATTAAAATCATGCTCTAGGTCGAAATAGTGATCAGCACTGACAAGTTGTACGCCATTATGCAACGTCGAGCAGTCTTGAAAGCCCAGATCACATGGGTAAGCATTCACATCGCTTTGGGCTGTGCCATCTGATTTAGGCGCCGATATCGCGTCATCTATATGCCAAATCGCCAGCCCTTTTCCTGGCGCATAGGCATCAAATCCTTGTTGGTCGCGATTCTCGATAAGAAAGTATTCTTGAGGGTTACTCGGATTTTCATAGAGGAATGCTGTTGGGTTATTGGCCGACTCGCCAACTTCAATCTCGCTATTGTTAACACCATTGAGCTTAGTCGGGGCGATCCAACCAAGGGTATATTTACCCCAAGCGGAAAGGTGCGCTGGCGATTCTCCATCTCGGTTAGGCCCTGTTTTACTCCCCGATGCCATAAGACTCCAATCTCCAGCACCAGCAGTTTGTCCCGAGTTGCTGCCTCCGGTATCGTACAAATCTGGCAAACCAAACACGTGACCAAACTCATGGGCAAAGGTGCCAACATTGGCCCGAGTGCCAGCATTACTGAGCTCTGGTGCAACAAAGTAATCGTTAATGGTCACCGTGGTTGTAGGATCGGCTAAACAGATGTCATCAGTACGATATACCCCATTTCCATCGCCCTCAGTTTCAAGCCAGTACATGCTGTACTTGTGCGCCCATATGTCATTGTTTACGCCAACAGCTTGGTGCTCACCGTTGCCTTGATAGATAAATGAGACTAAATCAACCTGACAGTCTTGGTTGATATCAGCATAGAGGGAGAAATCGATGCGGGCATCGGCTGCCGCCAAAGTATCTTCAATCATCACCCCAATATTACTGTCATAACCCGCACTGTTATTACGGCCATAAAAGTCATGGGTTTGTGGCAGGTTTACCCAGTCAATCACACCACTGCTTCCGCCTTGCAGGTTCAGGTGGCCATAAGAGACTTCCTGATAGTAAGCTGTTAGCCCTTGGGAGTCTTGGAACAAGAATTGGTCAAAGTCACTGCGACTGACTTTAGGACTGGTATCGGCGAAATTAATCAAGATCACTGGTACATTAACTGTCCCAGAGACCTGCTCAACAGCAGTGGTATTAGCGCCACTATTGCTTGTCGATAGGCCATCCGCCATAGAACGCGAGAATAAATTTTGTTGATGAGATTGTGTTCGACGTAAATGTGCTCGTCTTTGAGCTTCTCCCTTAATACGCGGTTCAACTTCTTTTCTATTTACAGCGCTAGCTTGATTAATATTTATTGCTGTTTTTTTTCGGTAACCCTTGTCATCAAATTGAGTGACAAACCAATCACCACTCAGCTCATCTTGCTGTACAACAACCCCCTCTTGGGTTTCCCAGCCATGGGCAAACTCATCACCCCATTTTCGAAGCCAGACACTGCTACCGTCACTTTGTTTAAATTCAACCAACTTCTTAGACGCTGGTTCTGCGTAAGCAACGGGGTGAATAGCGTTTATCGTCGCCACGACAACACTCGATAATATTGCTAACTTAAGTTTATTATTCATTATTCTTCCTTAATTTAATCAGCAAAATACAACGAATTGTCTCAGACAATTAGATTACTTATCATTGGAGTTCAGCACAGGTATTGACTGAAAAGCAGAGCAAACCGTTTACAAAGCTAAAACCAATAGTTTGTTCGGTAATTAAGCAATTAATCGCGCGGTAAAGAGTTACCGCGCATCAATAGCTAATGGTTAGAATTGAAGAGTAAGACCCGCATTATAACTACGGCCTCTAATTGGATAAGTCGTTCCGCCGCTGCTCGCGCCAGCAATGCCTAACCAGTCTTGGTCAAATACGTTGGTTACACCGATATAAGCATTAATGCTGTCGCTAAATTCATAGCCTAAACGAGCATTATGCAGTATCGATGATGGCAGCTCAGGACGGTCGTATTTCTCAGCTGTCGCTGTGCGGCTCACTTTAGTAGAAGATACATAGTTTATCTGCCATGAAGCGCTAAAGTTCTCGATGCTATATTGGGTGTTAAAACTAGTTTTCCATTCAGGAACCCCTGTTACCCCAACATAATCGTACTCTTCAGTATCAACAGTATCTTGCCATGTGCTCTTTGTTAAATAGGTGCCGTATAACGCAAAATCTATGTCGCTGTTACCACTAAATTCCACACCATAGTTCACTTGAAAATCGACACCCTCTCGGATCATTTTTGCCGAGTTAACGTAAGTGTCGTTGACATAACTGATGTTACCGTCTGATTCACGGGTTACTTGGCCGCAAAAGGGGTTGTCAATCGAATCAGCATCAACACAACGCTCAGCAAACTCTTCAGCTCCAAATCGACCGATGACATCCTTTATCTCAATATTAAAGTAGTCTAGGGAGATGATTAGGTTATCGACAGCCGATGGTGAAAGTACTAGCCCTGCGGTCAATGTATGCGCGACCTCAGGATCTAACTCTTCATTGCCTTTGGTTGAACCGTAGCTGCCACCCGTGACCCTGAGTTCCGATTCAAAATCAGCAGGTACACCTAGCGCTGCACAATTGGCTGTACGTAATTCAGGATCATCAGAGAATGGGATCTCATCAGCATCACAAGGATCTGACATACGGAAAAAACTTGTCTCCTCAGGTGAGAAAAGCTCCGTTAGCTGCGGCGCTCGCACCGCTTTTGCATAAACACTACGTACACGAATATCATCATTAACCGCCCAATTGATGCCCAACTTCCAGCTATCATTCGTACCAGCATAAGTGTAATTAGCCACACGATAGGCTGCTTCGACATCAATTGCATCAGCAAATGCCATATCAGCTACGACAGGAACTACCACCTCAACATATGCTTCAGCAATGTCTCGGTCGACATCTTGAGCTGTTTTAGTGTTACCACGGTTAATACCCGATAAACTCACGGAAGAAGGGTCAACCTCTAATCCTTCCTGGCGATATTCAACACCAGCGCCAAGCATCAAATCTCCCGCAGGCAACATCACTGCAGGGCCATTGATATTGGCTGCAACGGTATGCTGGAAAGTCGTGGTGGTATCGGTAAATGGGTCAATACGAACATAATCCATTAACTCGTCAGTTAATGGCATAAAAGGGTTAAACTCTGGGCAACTACCTGTCGCTTCACATTCGCCAAAGGTTTCGAATGCGTAAAAGCGGTCGGTGTTAACACGATTCATTGATGTGGCATCTTTCGACGTTTTACCGGTCGCAGCATATGCATCCCAAAGCCACTCTTCGAAAAGCTCACCTTCAAGCGTAACCGAGGCCGACACATACTCTCGGTCAACCTCTGTTTCCCGGTTACCTAAATCGTTGAACGTATAAGGCACAGCAAACCAATTACTGCCGTTATTATCGTTGGCTATGGTGTCTTTAACAGCCTGAGGTACATCAAATGGCGCATCATTAACATTGACCCAACCGTTCCATGAGAAAACAAATTCAGGATCTAAATTCTGCTCCGACTTAATTCGACTGTATTGCACATCTCCTGATAAAAATAGACCATTATCAAACTCATAGCTGCCATTTAAATACACGCTGTATTTCTCTTTAGGCACTACAGCTTGAATAGGACCAACACTCGAATACATATAAGGGTTTACATCGGTTGATTGCTTGTAGTAATCATAAAGTTCTGCATCGGTGATTGCTAAGAATCCATTATTCAACTCACCGTCGCTATTTCGCCCAAACTGATAGTAGTCGTAATTATCCATCATGATGGTTGGTCTTTGTGCCAAAACGTTATAATCAGCCCAACCGATATTGTTCAAGGTAATTTGATCTGGGATCCCTGCAATATTTCCTCGTGGATCGAGCTTGTTGGCAACAAAGTTTGTTTGACCATAAGAGCCTGGACGATCGGCATAACGCAGTTCATTCTCTTTGAGATAATCCAAACTAACAGCAAAATTACCCTTACTATCATCGAAGTTGAAACCGCTTGTAATGGTAACGCCAGTCTGCTCAGCGTCGCCCTTTTCTGTGGTGGAGCCATAAAGGTCAACCTCAACACCTTCAAACTCTTTCTTTAAGATGATATTCACAACGCCAGCCACCGCATCGGAACCATAAACCGCAGAGGCCCCTCCCGTTAGGATCTCAACTCGGTCAACTAAACTTGCCGGAATATTACTGACGTCTGTAACAAACAGATCGGACGAATTAGCCGTTTGAGTTGGTCTATGGCCATTGATCAACACTAATGTACGAACTGCACCGAGATCACGTAGATCAACGGTATTTAACCCAGCATTTTCTGGATTATAAGCGTCTGTTGAAGCGTTAATACCTTGAAACTGCGGCAATGTCGCTAACATCTCATTTAGATTCATGCTACCCGATATAGATAACTCTTCCGCAGTAACCACCGTAACAGGCGCAGTGGTATCAGCACCAGCTCTTGCAATACGAGAGCCTGTAACGACTATTCTTTCATAACTTTGCTCATTCACCCCCTCAGCAGCACCTTCTTCAACCGCATGTGCTCCTTGAGCAACTAAGCCTGATAGTATTGCCACAAATAATGGCTTTAACTTCACTGTTTTCATAATCTTTCCTTCAAGAATAAAATCGTTTTTCTTATTGTTAGAAACTAACGCTATGCAAATTAGAATCACCGGGTTAACGACAACGTCGCCTTATATGCCCAAATGGATCTGTGCAACTTCATTTGCTGGATTGATTTTATACAGTATAAAAAGAGCCTATCAAGTCGATGGAGATTGGAAGCAGTTGATTGAGAATAGAGTTTTAAAATTAAGGTAAAACAAATTAAAAACAACAACTTATAGTTGCAGCCTTTATATCATATGAGCGCCAAATGATTATTTATGAGCAAGATGTTCAATAGAAATGATAAATTTTGATTAAAGATTATCGACATTTAGCGACAGCTTTCTCTATTGCTAGCCTATAAAGATACTTCAGCTTAATTTAGATAGAGCTGATGGAGCTACCGCCAAAGTCGTGTAAGCGTACTGGCGCGAACACAGATACAATAAAGATTAAACTGATTGAAATAATTGCTGCGATTCAGCTGGCACGAGATCCTCTGTCTTGAGTTAGTTATCAAACCCGTCAGGATAAGTAAAAGGATATGCATCAACATCCCAGATGAAGCGGTTTTCGACAGGGGTCAATCGACATAAAAGGAAACCCAGTAGCAATGAACTACTGGGTTATATCAAGAATAAAAACAGCTCAGGTCGAGCAACTTAACTTTCATCAAGTTGCCACATCTGAATTTAGTGCATTTGTACATCGATTTCTATCCAAGCACCAGCAGTGCCTAAAGTCCCGCCAGTAGTTTGAGGCGTGATAGTAAAAGCGCCCCATTTATCGGTATAACTCTTACCGATAACTAATGCACCATCCATAAAGTCGTCAAAATCATCATAATCGTTACTGAGGTCGTCAGGATGAGTATTGGGCGTCATGTCCAATAAGAACGAAGTACCGTAGTAGTATGATCTAGCATCTTCGTCAGGAAAATACCCTTGGGTATTTATCAATACTCCTTTTGTGTCTGCAGCATCTTTCGTCCGATACTCGACCCAATAAGTCACATCTCCATTACCTGCCGCCAACCTTAGTCCTATATCGCCATTAACAGATCCTTGATCGAATGCATATATTCTATACGTACCAGATTGTGTGACTAAAGGTACTTCAGCTTCGATTCCCCAACTCTTAAAGAAGTTTTTGTAGTAAAGGTTTAGCTCACCGAAATCCCAAGCATTATTTCCCATTAAGCTAAAGGCATTACCGTAACCAATCATTTCATTGTCATAGTCACCCACACCGAATACGGTATCTTGCCCATCAAGTCCCTGCGCATGATGCAATCCCATGGCATGGCCCATTTCATGGGCAATTCCACCAGCCTGAGAGCGTTCATCGCCTGTGTCATATAGACGTATAGCACCTGGATTAACACCCGCTTTAATGCCCCAATCAGAGATTTGTGGAGCCAAAATTAGGTAGATAGTACTGTCATCAATATTCCAAAACTCGGCCTCACCGAGATCGATAAGCCTTTGTGCATAGTAGTCCTTCCAATCATTGGCTTCTTTGTTATCCCACACTGTAATGTTCTCGCCGACTTGAATAATGTCATCATAGATCTCGTAATTAACCTCAAAACGGCCATAAGAGGATTTATCGAAATAATCTACAATCTCTGCCATTTCAGATTCAAGGCGATTAACAGGCCAAGTAAGATCAACATCGTTAAATTCGAATCTAAAAATTTTCACCGTCACAGAATCATGTTCCCACTGTACATGTGGACCATAATTTTTATCACTGTCGCCGTTATTATCACCGCTTCCGCCATTGCCTCCGTCAATCACATTGACTGCATAATCTTCAATTTCGCCATACCTAAAGCCATCGGCAGCAGCCGTACTATCACCACTCATCGCGACACGAACCCTGTGGTTTCCAGCCGTTATTCCACTCAAGTCCAAAATACCGCTGACATCAGCGCCTCGCTGACCGGAACCAGAGAAAACCTGCTCATTCGTGTCAAATGAACCATTATTGTCACTGTCTATCCAGATCCCCCAATCAGTGCTCCAATCGCTGTTAGGCGTTAACAAGAGCGGATCTCCATCTGTGATCTCAAAACTCTTGATGCTTGAATAATCTGCATACCCTTGGTCATCTCCAGAAGAAAAGTGACCTCCAGCTAATGTGATACTTGCAATATGCTCATTTGAGCCGCCCATTGGCTCAGTGATTAACTGGTAATCGTGACTAACATCAGCGCCACCAGAACCAGGGTTAATGTTGACACTAAAATCATGTACATCGCCATAGCTGTTATAGCCACATGAGTCAGCACTTGCAGGATCAGCATGAAGCAACACTCTAAACTGCGCATTTTCAACTGATACACCATTTGGAACTACAATTGTTGCTTGCACCGAATCAGATGTCGCACTCGCAGTTTGCAATATAAGTTCATCGCTGCCATCAAAGCTGGCATCATGGTTTAAATCAATCCAAATACTCCAATATTCGTTATATCGGTAACTGCTGTAACCTGGATTTAAGTTGATAACGTCGCCACTGTTAATCACTGCCCCATCTGCAAGTTCAATCCCATTAATATTGATGTTTTCGATAAATTCATAACGACTATCAGGAGATATATTACAAGCAGCCAAAACTTGCTGGCTTACTAAAGTGGTCATGAATGCAGTAAAGGTAAAAATTGATTTAAGTAAAAACTTTTCAATATTCCTTTCTGGTTTACGCTGTTTTTTATTATTTATATACATAAGTTGCTATCCGTTTTAGAAAGACAAAATTGCCAATAATTTCTGGGTGTTTTCGAATAATCATTGGCGACAAATTGTAATTGTTTGCTTACCTGCAACATTTCACATAAAAATACCATCAGTATGCGAAAGGTAAGCAATTCAATTCTAGGCACGGATAACGGGAAGCAACAATAGCCGAAAATCAACCACCCAGTGCAAAGTGAGGCATAACAGCAGCTGGAAAAATAAAGTTAATACAGGTAATTAGAACAATTAAGATGGTTTTATGACAAAGAATAGAAAATGATAAATATTGATTGAAATGATAAATGATTATTCATTTTAATAACTGATTATTCTCGATGTTGATGTAAATACATTAACCCTGCAAAATATTCATTAATCTGGACAATTAGCGTTACATTCATTAAACATCAAATATTCGACTAACTAGCAACTAGATTCAGGCCATTAGCAATCCACTGCATTTTAGCTTTACGGCATTGTCTAACTCATGCCAAAAGATATTGAGTCAGACAAGAATTATGTTAAGTACCTTAATTAAGTTGAGTTTAAAGCTGTATCTCCGCTCACTAAGTTCACTCCAACAAGAGTAAGCCAGTATCATTATGGGCTGACTGGATAAGATAAATAAATTGTTGATCTTCACTCAGTACTATATTCGGATACAAATTGGGTGTATCAAATAGATAACTAATAATTCCACTCGAAAAATCGTAATAATAGATAGCATTGTTTTTATCTTGAGGCTTATCCATAAAATAAATCCCTTTATCTACAACGACAAAATCATTGGTGGTGTAACCGTTCGCTATGTAGGTTCTATCTATTAGTTTCTTGGCTTTTTGCGTGTTGGCATCAAACTGATAAATATCGACCCCGGGCTCGGTGCGGTAGTAGAGCATACCTTTACCACCATCCTGCACCATATTGGCATTCTTCAGCAAAGGCAGTGATTCTATAGGGTAACCTGAACGACCCATCTTAACGGCTTTTGATTGCTTATCATCAAATGCGGCGAAGTAGATTGACTGATTATCTGCCGAATACGTTCCTGCATATAATAATTCCCCTTTTGGACACAAAGGGCTATCTTTACCAGTATTAATATTGAAAGTTCGACAACTGCCACCCACGGTCATTAATGCTTGTTCAGTGCCACGCTGCCAATGCAAGCTTAATGGATAGCGGTAATAGGTTTGCTCAACAAACTGATCCAGTTTATACGCTTTACCTGCTTTATAACGCCACAACTCTAATTGTCGATTAGGTTTAACTGAAACGAAGATAAAACCACTTTCATCAACCCCTTCAATTGCTCGTATAGACAAGCCGTTATTGACCAGCAAAACTTGACTTCCATCGCCTCCAAAAACTGGATTACGATAACCCACAATCTCGGTTGTGAGTGAAGATAGTCCCCAGTCCTGTTGCAATAAAAACTGTTTTTTACCTGGTACTTTAAGCGGCCAATAGCCAATAAATGATGCATCGGAAATCTGTATAGATTGATTATCGGCGATATTATATTGCGCCAGATGGCCATGGCTATCAATATAAAATACTGACTGACTATCATCACTAAAGCTCAAATTCAGTCGCATATGAGTTAAGCTAACACTAGTCTGAACGAACTCTTTGGCTTGTATGTCATATAGAATTAGCTCTACATCCCAATAGCTATTAGCGCGCAATATAGCTAGCCACTGTTGGTTTGGCGATACCACACTGGAAAAGTCACCATGAGAGTTCAACGCGGGGGAGCTTATCTGTTCACTCACACCTGTAGAAGTATCAAACAAATATATTTTTTTAGGTGCCCAAGGGGCTTCATGAATACTGTAAAAAAAGTGTGTTTCATCCAGCCAACTTATCGACGGTGACAAATTAGTACGCTTGAGAGGGATCACTCTACGCTCTTGAGATGCCTTCATACTGTGGTTATCAAAAGCAGCAATATAGATCCCTTCTTCACCGAGTTTGAGCCGGTGAAAAGCGATCTTTTTACCACTAGGTGAAATACTGGAGAAATTATCATTGTTCCCCGCGCTTTCAAACAGCTTTACGCCCAGCTGCGGTGAAACCATATTAGCTGCAAACAGTTCCCAGCCTTCGTCTTTAGCACTTTTATTTGAGTACAGAATAAATGAACCATCGGCAGCAATACTCGGGGATTGCTCTCGGCCTAGTTGCTCTGTTAATAGATGCGTATCTCTATATAACTTAGGGCTAGATAATTGATAAAAACCGACAATAAGTAGACATACAATACAAACTAATAGGCTTAATATTAAAATGGCGGCTGTACGTGGCTGCTTGCGAGCATGTTTTTTCTGGTTATTAGTTGTCGCTTCAACCATTGCAGGCGCTGACACTTCAATCGAATTCGGCACTGCCGTTTCATCGTAATAAGTAAGCGTCTCAGATAACCGATAACCACTGGTGCCTCCCCCTGTAACAGTGTGAATATATTTAACGTCAGGATCCAGTTTTGCAATACTACGGCGTAAACTATAGATATGATTATTTATAGTGTGGTTTGAGGTGGTGCTATTTTTCCAAACGTTATCTCGAAGATGGTCTCGAGTCACTAACCCATCTGCGTTTTCACAGAAATAGCACAATACCTTCATTGCCATCGATTGTATTTCAATCAACTCATCGGCACACTTTAATTGATCCGTGTTGGAGTCAACCTCGATATTGCCGAGCTTGAATGAAGGGGAAAATTTAGCCATTGAAAAGTCGTTATTATTATTTTATATGCAAAACAATACGCTATATGACAACCGTATGAATTACAAGTTACCAATTGTAATAAGGCTTACAGAGATGGCATATGCAAAACGATACTATAAAAATAAGTTGATAAGTCTGTTACAACTGTTTTCAATCAGCCAGCACGACTAATATTTTTCTTATTCGCTATTGGCGGTAGTGGCCATTAAGCGACTCAGCCGACCTCTGCCGGTTTATTACATCTCAATTTCGCCTCAAACAACCCCTATAAGCTAATTGTTCCTGTCTTCAAAAAGAAAGCCATACTTCATAGTTAAGCAAGGCAAAATACCTTAAGCTAAAACAAACATCTTTGAGCTCTCAGTATGTACTTTTTAGATGGCCAATTGGCCAAGCAGATTGTCAATCGCACCATGAAGATCATTGGGCATAATATCAATGTGATGAACAAATACGGCGTCATTATGGGTTCGGGAGAACCTCACCGTATTGGCGAAGTACACGAGGGTGCCTTACTGGCAATTAGTCAGCAAAGAACAGTCGAGATAAGCCGAGCCAGTGAAGACACATTGCAAGGCGTAAAAGCAGGGATAAACCTGCCGCTGCATTATAAAGGTGACATCATAGGGGTCATTGGCATTACTGGAGAGCCCACAGAGCTAGGCCATTACGGCGAGCTGCTAAAAATGACCGCAGAAATTATTGTTGAACAAGCAAACTTCATAGAGCAAGCGCAGTGGCAGTCTCGGCAAAAAGAGGAATTGATCATTGAACTCATCAAAGCTGATGGCCCTTTCAGTGCCCATCAACGCAGCTGGGCATCTCAGCTAAATATCGATTTAGAAGCGCCGCGGGTCGCCGCTATCATTCAAGTGCAAACCGATGAAGAGGAAACTTCAGCTAATTCGATGTTGAAGCAAATACTGCATTTACTGGAAAACCCTTCACGCGGTAACTTGGTTGCCATGACCTCGATGACTGAACTGGTTATCTTAAAGCCTGCTTTTCTAGACGGTAAAGCATGGGATGCTGAACTTGAGAGTGAGCGTATCGACCAGCTTATTGCTCGTTTACCCGATGAGCTAAGAAGTCGATTAAAGATCTCTTTAGGACACTTTTTTCCGCAACCACAGCAGATTAATCGCTCATATCAAACGGCATTAGAGACCTTGGCTATTGGTCAGCAAATGCAGCCCAGTCAAAGTAAATATCTCTATGAAGACTATTCGTTGTTAGTACTACTCAGTGCACTGAAAGATAACTGGCGCGGACAGGAGCTAATGGCGCCCTATCAATCTTTAATCGATGCCGATAAAAACGGTCAACTGACCAAAACTCTTACCACCTATCTACAACATTTTGGTGATCTACAACAATGTGCTAGTGCCCTATTCATTCACCGCAATACGCTTCGTTATCGCCTTGATAAAATAGAAGCGATCACCGGCAGTAATTTGCAACAACTCGATGGCTTGTTGCAACTATATTTAGGGCAGGTATTATTAGAATAGTCATAGTTAATTACCATCAGCTATTTACGCACAAGCTTTTCGTTATAAAAATTGCACCCACTCTATACATACAAGGAACGGCACATGGTTGAGAGTCGACCTCAGACGGGATTTACACTTATCGAACTAGTGGTAGTGATTATTATCCTAGGTATTCTTGCCGTTATTGCCGCGCCTAAATTCCTAGACTTAAGAACCGACGCTAAAATTGCCGATCTACAAGCTATCACAGGGGCAATGAAAAGTGGCTTAACCTTAGTCCATAGCAAGGCCGCAATAGAGGGTGAAGAAGTTGAAGAGGGTGCCATTACCCATGCAGGCGTTGAGATCCCACTTTACAATGGATATCCAGCCGTAGATGGCAGTGATAGCTTTGATGAACTCAATGTACAATTGCAAGCGTGGCTCGACATCGACTCTGTTTCATTGACGACTATTCAGCAAGATAACAATGCTGCTCCACTATTTATTGATAAATCGTCTGCAAATAATCAAATTTACATCTTCTTTTCCGAGGACTTAGCAGATAAAAGCGTTAATTTTGATTGCCATATACTCTATCAAAATAAAGAAACCAATGATCAGTATGAACTGTTCGTAAGAAGCGACGACTGTTAAGCACGAATCAAACCCACCCTATTGTGCAACTGCACAATAAAAAACAAAAAAGCACCTCTAACTCAGTGCTTTTCACCAAAGAATTCATCAACATTGATCCGCATAATGGTCTAGCCTGAAATTCTATGTTTTCGCTTTAAATTAGCGAATATCATAATTGGCTTCAGAAACACCAAACCCTACACCTAACTAAAAATACCCCTACAGGGAAACGCTATGAGCCTCGTACTGATCTTACTGGCAGTGATTGCATTTATTGTCATTGCTACCTCAAAATTCAAGCTCCACCCTTTTTTAACGTTAATTCTGGCCTCTTTCATGGCGGCATTTGCTTATGGCCTTCCGAGTGCCGACATTGCTAAAACCATCACCTCTGGTTTTGGTGGCATATTAGGTTACATCGGTCTGGTCATTGTATTGGGTACCATAATCGGTACTATTCTAGAAAAAAGCGGCGCCGCGATTACCATGGCGGATGTGGTAATTAAACTGCTTGGTAAACGTTTTCCAACGCTAACTATGTCAATCATCGGTTATATCGTCTCTATTCCGGTATTTTGTGACTCAGGCTTTGTGATCCTCAACTCATTGAAGCAGTCAATGGCGAACCGCATGAAGGTTTCCAGTGTATCGATGAGCGTCGCGCTAGCAACGGGCCTATATGCAACACATACCTTTGTTCCACCAACGCCGGGACCTATCGCTGCAGCGGGTAACTTAGGCCTTGAATCAAACCTTGGCTTAGTCATTTTTGTCGGTGTCTTTGTTGCGGCAATCGCCGCACTTGCAGGTACACTGTGGGCAAACCGTTTTGCTAATGTTCAGCCTGATGGTGAAGGGGCTGAAGAGCTGCTAAACCAAACTGAAGATTATGAAAAACTAAAACAAGCCTACGGTAAACTACCGAGTCCAACACGGGCATTTGCCCCCATCTTCGTACCTATTTTACTTATCTGTTTTGGCTCTATCGCAAATTTCCCATCGGCACCTTTAGGCGATGGTGTAGTGTTTGATGCATTGGCATTTCTCGGTCAACCAGTCAATGCTCTCATGATTGGCCTTTTGTTATCCCTGCCGCTGCTTAAAAGTAGCGACAAAGTCAAAGAGTTCAGTGAGCGCATTAGCCAAGGCTTAGTCGTTGCAGCTCCTATCCTACTGATCACAGGTGCTGGTGGTGCGTTTGGCGCAGTGCTTAAAGCAACTGAAATTGGTACTTTTTTAGGAACATCACTGTCGGCACTCGGGATCGGTATCTTTATGCCATTTATCGTTGCTGCAGCACTTAAGTCTGCGCAAGGTTCGTCGACTGTCGCGCTAGTGGCGACTTCAGCGTTGGTCGCACCAATGCTAGGTGATATAGGTCTTGCAAGCGACATGGGCCGCGTATTGACGGTTATGGCTATTGGTGCAGGCGCAATGACGGTATCTCACGCTAACGACAGCTTCTTCTGGGTAGTGACTCAGTTTAGCCGCATGAGCGTTAAACAGGCCTATAAAGCACAAACAATGGCAACACTGGTTCAAGGCCTTACCGCCATGACGGTGGTGTACATATTGAGCTTAGCCTTGCTATAAGCCAATAGTAAACGGCGAGCAACCACGCTCGCCTTACTCGGTAATCTAGCCTTTAAAATTCAGCTATTTGTAATAATAGGAACACTGCATGAAAATTGTGATAGCCCCCGATTCATTTAAAGAAAGCCTAACCGCAATGGAAGTGGCTAACGAAATTGAGCGAGGATTTCGCACTGTATTACCTAATGCTGAATATATAAAAATACCTGTCGCCGATGGTGGTGAAGGGACGGTACAGTCGATGGTTGATGCCACAAACGGTCGCTTAATTCGGACAATTGTGTCGGGGCCATTTGGCAATAAAGTGAATGCTTTTTATGGCATTTTAGGCGAAAGCTATCATGGTCATGAAAAAACTGCAGTCATCGAAATGGCAGCGGCCTCTGGCTTGCATTTAGTCAGCGGCGAGCAACGCAATCCACTGTATACAACAAGTTACGGTACAGGTGAACTTATTGTGGATGCCCTAAACCGTGGTATTAAGCACATTATTATCGGCCTTGGTGGCAGCGCGACCAATGATGGCGGCGCGGGTATGGCACAGGCCCTCGGTGCCCATCTTTTAGATGTCAATAACAAAGCCATTGCCCCTGGCGGCGCAGCGCTAGCAAGCTTGCAGAGCATTGACCTAACAGAATTACACCCTTTACTGGCTCAGTGCCGTTTTGAAGTCGCTTGTGACGTGAATAACCCACTGTGCGGTGACCAAGGCGCGTCGGCTGTATTTGGCCCACAAAAAGGCGCAACCACCGAGATGGTGCAACAGTTGGACAATGCGCTAAATCATTATGCTGATATGATTGCAAAAGCGGGTATTAAAGATAACCGCAACGTAAGTGGTGTCGGCGCAGCAGGCGGCATGGGATTGGGTGTGATGGCATTTCTAAATGCTACGCTAAAACCTGGAATCGATATTGTGATGCAAACCGTTGATCTGGCCAGCCATATCAAAGGTGCTCAGTTAGTGATCACTGGAGAAGGTCGACTCGATAGTCAAACCTTACATGGCAAAACCCCAATGGGTGTTGCTGGAGTTGCAAACCGCTTAAATGTACCTGTCATTGCTATTGCAGGTTGTGTCAGTGATGATGCAAATGTGCTACTTGAGCATGGCTTTAAGGCACTATTCTCAATAACGCCGCGGGCACTGCCATTAAACGAAGTGCTCGCTAACGCTAAAAATAATTTATACGCAACGAGCAAAAATGTAGCAGCGCTTTACGCACTGTCAGCAGACAGCGAATAAAACAGACCAGATCAAATAGATAATTCTGAAACTAAAGAAGGCTCTATGCCTTTTCCAGAACAAGCATTTGCAAAGCTAATTGAACGCATTGTGTTAATCACAATGCGTTTTTCTACTTGATGCGCTATAAAGCTTACAGTAAAGTGACCCTCCCAAGTTAAAGACTGATCCAGCGCACAAAAACTGTGTAATAAGTAGAGATTGTTAGCCAATGACACCTAGACGAGCCACAGCTTCTGAAGAGGCACTACTGAGAATATTTACCGTTCCAGAAGCCCCAGATTCAACCCTTAGTGTTATTGAGCAAAATATCTCACAGAATTTAATGGGCTTTTTACAGGAAAGTGTGGTCGCGGTTGAGAAACCTCTCACCGAGATTGAGTTAGACTTCCAGCAACACCAGATCCCAGCAGCGCCACAATTTGTCTCCGACTATGCTGACGACATGATGCAAACCTTAGTGGCGCATTCAGTCCACACCTCTGCGCCAAGCTTTATTGGTCATATGACATCTGCTCTGCCCTATTTTGTGCTGCCATTGTCTAAAATGATGGTGGGCTTAAATCAAAATTTAGTCAAAATAGAGACATCAAAAGCCTTCACCCCACTAGAACGTCAGGTCTTGGGGATGATGCATCACCTTATCTATGCCGAAAATGATGGTTTCTATAAAAGTTGGATGCATAGCGCCAACGTCTCTTTAGGCGCATTTTGCTCCGGTGGCACAGTCGCCAACATTACAGCCCTTTGGACTGCCCGCAACCAATTATTGAAGGCTGATGGCAGTTACCGTGGTGTTGCGGCTCAAGGGGTAATGAAAGGGCTACGGCATTACGGTTATGACGACTTAGCGATTTTAGTGTCTGAACGTGGTCACTACTCTTTAGGTAAAACCGCCGATCTACTCGGTATCGGTCGCGAAAACATTATTCAAGTGCCGACCTCCAATGACAACAAAGTCGATGTCATAAAGATGCGCAAAATCGCCAGTAAACTCGCCGCTGACAATATCAAAGTGATGGCTATTGTCGGTGTTGCAGGTACTACCGAGACAGGAAATATCGATCCGCTTAATGAACTGGCAGATTTAGCAAGCGAGCTTGATTGCCACTTTCATGTTGATGCAGCGTGGGGCGGCGCTAGTCTGCTATCTGAAAAATACCGTCATTTGCTAGCAGGCATCGAGCGCGCAGACTCTGTGACTATCGACGCCCACAAACAGATGTATGTGCCCATGGGCGCTGGCATGGTGATATTTAAAGATCCCACTTTTGCCAATGCCATTAAGCATCATGCCGAATATATTTTACGTAAAGGCTCCAAAGATTTAGGCAGTCAAACCTTAGAGGGCTCTCGTCCCGGTATGGCAATGCTAGTTCATGCATGCTTAAAAGTTATCGGTCGTGACGGCTATGAAATACTGATCAATAACAGTTTGGAAAAAGCACGTTATTTTGCTAATTTGATCAATCAGCAACAAGACTTCGAACTCGTGTCAAAACCAGAACTTTGCCTGTTAACCTACCGTTATGTGCCGCAAAACGTGCAAATAGCGATGGCCACTGCACGAGCAAAAAATGACGTGAACAAGCTAACGGAGTTCAATGCGTTACTGGATGGATTAACAAAGTTTGTACAGAAACGTCAGCGAGAACAAGGCACTTCTTTTGTTTCTCGCACCCGGATAAACCCTGAAAATCAGCAACTGATGAATATCAAAGCCGTGGTATTTAGAGTGGTATTGGCCAATCCTTTAACCAGCCATGAAATACTGCAACAAGTGCTTGCTGAGCAAACCGTTATCGCCTCTCAAGAACAGGTGTTTTTACCGCAGTTGCTAGCCTTAGCGCAGTAAATAGTTATTTAGTCGTCGCTATCAAGCCTAGCTGTGATAAACAAATCGGTTACTTCACCAATCGGACTCAGTTGCTGTTTACGCTTTAGCGCCAACAACTTAAAACCGCGCCGGCTCAGCGCAGGCACTAACTGCTCTGCATGGTGAAAATAGGTATACACCTTATCACCATCACTTGAAGTATCCTCACGTACCTTTGGACATTCACCTTCCATCGTACTTAGGTACAAAATGCCCTGAGGATTAAGTCTTTCTGCCGCTGCATCGATAAGTGCTATTGCCTCATCTCTATCAAGGTAAGGCAAGCAAAAACCACACATTATCGCATCAAACCTTTCCGTAACCTTGCTTAAGTGGCGACTATCGAGTTGCAGCACTTCAATTCTAGGATTGTTCTTTTTGGCGAGCAGTAACATATTGGGCGCGAGATCGGTGGCCAAGATCGACAAGTTTGGTTTTTCAGACAGTAACATCTTGGTGATATTGCCTGGCCCACAAGCCAGCTCTAACACCCGGGCATCATCAGTCGGCAGATGGTTGATGAAAGAATCAAAAGTATCAGCATACATAGCAAGATCCATGTATTTGTCTTCATACCTTAGCGCTAATTTATCAAAAGTATTGACCGATATTTGATTATTATCCATTGCCTACTCCCTAGCACTTGGTGCTTTGTATGAGTTCCAACTTTGATGTCGTTGATTATTTAATCATCTACACTATCGTTCAATTAACTGTTCTACAACAGCTAATTTTAGCAAGGTTGGTGTACGGGTTAACAATACCGTTAACCCGTAAGTGTGTTCTAGCGTTATAAGCTAACCTAGTTTGGCAACTTCGACGGGGTTTAAGTATTTTCTATTGGCTTTGTGCGCCAGTTTTTCCGGATTTGAGTTAGGGTCTAACACGTTTATGCCCCAAAACGTGTTTCAAGCTATCGCAATAGACCTAATTATTTCTAATGATAGACACTATGTTATAGCTGCTCTTAAGAAAACCAGAGCAAAGAATTGCTCTCACTTATAGAGCCTTCAAAGTTAAAAATGAATAATTTGACAATATTTGGTCTGACGCTAGAATCGATTAATTGCAACAAGGTATCATCGAGAAGTCATGGAAGAAATCACAGTACAGCAAGATAGTTGTTACCTATCCACATCAGAACATATGCGAAGTTTTTTAGGCCGATGGTTCTATATATACACCGATAAGGGATCTCTAAAGCTTACGTCTAAGTCTGTAACATTCATAAGCAAAAAAGGCTTATGTGAGATCCCCTTGAATTCCATAACGGATATTAGCTCTGGGCATTACCCACGAACAGCGAAACCTTTACCTTTAAAATATGTTGAAGTCACATATATTCGAGAAGGGAAAAAGAAAGCAATTATATTTACTCCCTGTAATTCATGGGCATCCTCTGTTTGGAAGAACAACAAACTGGTAGAAAACTGGATATTGCTGTTGAATAGAACTGTACCAAAAAGGTCTCTGTCGCTTTAGCTCTAATGCTTCCACCAACGCATATAACTAATGATATCCATAAAGTCATTTTAAGCAGATAAAGTAGGACTGTTTTACATGCCTAAAAGCGAGTTGGCATTGGGTACTGGCTCGTTTGTGCCCCAAAGTGAGTTGGCCCTCTATTAATTTTATCAAGCTACGCTTGACCTAAGTCGTGGCGCTTCGCCCACACCAGAGTCAAGGGGCAAAGCGCTTGCG
>NZ_JBFRIY010000013.1:988-61274 GCF_041468565.1 Shewanella sp. 10N.286.54.B9 | reverse complement strand
AGTGCCCCGCAAAACCTAATCATCCGTATCGATGGCACTAATGATTTACCTGTTGTTTCCGGGATATCCTCGGCAAGCGTTATCGAGCAAGGTGAAAATGTTACCGGGACAGCAAATGCTTCCGGCACACTCACTGCGACAGATCTTGATTCAACAGACGGTATTACATGGGCGGTAGGTCAGCCTCAAGGAAAATTTGGCGACTTATCAATTGATCAGCACGGCAACTGGAGTTATCAGTTAGATAACTCAACTGGTAGCGCGGCAGATAAATTAGCAGCAGGTCAACAGCCACATGAATCGTTCTGGGTAACAGCAACTGACTCTTCTGGTGCTGCTGTACCACACAGAATTACTGTTGATGTCACGGGCAGCAATGACAAGCCAGTTGTCTCTTCCTGGACGCAACTAGCTGCAGGTACAGAAGACAAAACTGTGACTATAAAAGTTGCTGACTTACTCACACATGCAACCGATGTTGATGCTACAGATACTCTGCAAGTCAGCCAATTACAAGCAAGCCATGGTCATCTCATCAACAACAATGATGGCAGTTATAGCTTTACTCCTGATAAAGATTATAACGGTGAAGTTCGCTTAACTTATAACGTGGTAGATGGACACGGTGGCAGCGTCAGTACCCAAGCTAAATTCAACCTCGCAGCATCTCCCGATAATGCCGTCATTACCGATGCTCAAGCTGACCTAAACTTACGCGGCGTCACAGAAGATCGTGGTTATATCGACACCCACTATCAACTACATTATGACGGTCAACTCAATATCCAAGACCCTGATACAGGTGAAGCTCAATTTGATCCCAACATTGGCCCGCAAACTTATCAAGGTATAGGCTATGACACCAAGTTAGGTGGCCACGTATTGCTGATGCAAGATGGTCATTACACCTACACCTTGGACAATAGGAATATTCAAAACCTTGCAGAAGGTGAAGTTAAACAAGACTCGGTTGTGATCCGTTCAGCAGATGGTACCACCCACACCATTGAATTGACCGTACACGGCACCAATGATAGGCCAACAATTGCAGCGCAATCACATTCTGTCGCAGAGGGAGGCAATCAATTAAATGGTCAGATGATCGGCCAAGATGTTGATACTGGTGCGCAACTTCACTATTCAGCGGCTCAGACAGATGGATTAACATTAAATTCTGACGGTAGTTACAGTTTCGATCCTAACCATGCAAGTTATCAATCACTGGCCTTAGGGGTGACAAAAACACTAACGATTCCAGTCACCATTACAGATGAGCATAATGCTAGTAGCACTCAAAATCTGTCAATCACAATCACGGGGGTAAACAACGCTGCGACAATAAGTGGCGTTGCTACTGGTGATGTCGATGAAGGGCATGGTAGTTTTGGCGATATGTCACCAGATTACGCACAACCTGGCATGGCGAAACTGGGACAATCTGCATTAACAGCTGATGGCAAGTTGAATATTGTTGATCCAGATACTGGTGAATCTCAGTTTGACCCTAAAGGCGGGGCTTGGAATAACTCCTATCACGGTCAATATGGACATTTATTGTTAAACAGTGATGGAACTTGGCACTACGACGTGACCGTTGGCAGTGTTGATTGGGTCGGTAATAGAAAAACCACTATCGGCACTACCATTGATGAGTTAGGTGAGAATCAAACGCTAACCGACACTATTACCGTATATTCTAAAGATGGCACTGCTCACGATATAGTTATTACCATTCATGGCGATAACGATAGACCTTATATCAGTTCTGAAGTGACACTTGCCACAAGTACAGAAGACACAGCGCTTACTTTCACCAAAGCCGATTTACTTGCCAATACTGTCGATGTGGATGCCAATGATGCGGGCAAGCTTTCTATTGCTAATCTGTTAGTCGATCACGGCTCTGTTGTCGATAACAAAGATGGTACCTACACTTTTACCCCAGCCAAAGACTATAACGGCCAAGTTCATTTTAGCTATGACGTGCAAGACGCGCATGGCGGTGTCACGCATACGGGCGCTTCCAGCACACTCACTGCCACCCCTGACGGCGCTATCATTTCAGAGGTGACAACTGAGCACGTCATTGAAGATGGACCACATAGCAGACACAATGCTGGTGTAACAACAGAACTAGCCAATGGGCAATTACAAGTTATCGATCCAGATAGCGGAGAAGATAAATTCCAATACAGCCAGTTTGGTGAAACCGCGATACACGACCCGTTTGGCGGCATGCTGCGAATAGACAGTGTCGGTAATTGGGGCTACAGCGTTGACAATGCAGCTCTGCAGCACCTTGCTCAAGGACAAACGGAAACCGTTGTCTACCGTGTTAGTAGTTATGATGGAACTGCGTATGAGTTGCATATTGACGTTGTAGGTACCAATGATGCACCAATCGTTACCCAGGTTGCACTCAGTAATGGCACTGAAGATACCCATTACCAAATGCAAGCTAGTCAGTTTGGCTTTACCGATATCGACACTGGCGATACGCTACATTCGGTAGCGATTACCGATCTACCACCTGCAACACAAGGTAAGTTTTTACTCGATGGGCACGATGTTACAGCGGGACAACACATCCCTGCTGCTGACATCAGTAAACTTCAGTTCATCCCTGCGCAAGATTTTAATGGCGATGTTCAGTTTAAATATACTGTTAACGATGGGCATACCGACTCTATAGAGGCTACAAATACTGTTCACTTTGATGCAGTTGCGGACGCAGCAGTAATCACTGGAACTACAACTGGTGATGTCGATGAAGGGCATGGCACCTATCATGACAGGTCACCAAACTACGCGCAGCCTGGGATGGCTAAATTAACCAATGACCCTTTATACGCTGATGGCAAGTTAGAGATTATAGACCCTGACACTGGCGAAGCCCAATTTGACACTAAAGGTGTGGGCTACTCATACCATGGTACCTATGGCCAATTGATATTGAATGCAGATGGTAATTGGCATTATAAGGTGACCGTTGGTAGCAACCAACAAAGCGTAGCTACACAGATCGATCAATTAGGTGATGGGCAGAAATTAACGGATACAATTACCGTTTTTTCTAAAGATGGTACAGCCCAAAACATCGTTATTACCATTCACGGTGATAACGATAGACCTTATTGCTCATCTGAAGTAACACTTGCAGCTGGTACTGAAGATACTCAACAAACCATCACTTTGGCGCAATTGCTGAAAAATACGATTGACGTTGATGCCAATGATGCGGGTAAGCTTTCCATTGCTAATCTGTTAGTCGATCACGGCTCTGTTGTCGATAACAAAGACGGCACCTACACTTTTACCCCAGCCAAAGACTATAACGGCCAAGTTCATTTTAGCTATGACGTGCAAGACGCGCATGGCGGTGTCACGCATACCGGAGCGACTACCAGTTTAAGTGCTGTTGCTGATAAAGCGGTTATAACTGGTACTGATACCGGGGCGATTATTGAAGATCATAATGTTGGTCACAGTTCATTACAGCCTGTCACTGCGTCGGGTTTATTGAGTGTGACTGATCCCGATGCAGGACAAGACCATTTTCAGGTGAATTTGCTAGGAGAACAGGCGATTCACGATCCCTTTAGTGGTTTTTTACGCATTACACCAAGTGGCGCTTGGGGATATGAAGTAGCCAACAGTCGTTTGCAATCATTGTCTGAAGGTGAAGTAGAAAAGGTTGTATACCGTGTTTATTCTGCAGACCACACTGCCCACGATATAACAATAACGGTGACAGGCACCAATGATCAACCGACCATCACTGCGACTACACTTGCACATGGCACTGAAGATACGTACTACCAAATGCAAGCCAGTCAATTTGGATTCTCCGATATCGACACTGGCGATACGCTACATTCGGTAGCGATTACCGATCTACCATCAGTGGCACAAGGCAAGTTTGTCCTCGATGGCCACGATGTTACAGCGGGGCAACACATCCCTACAGCTGACATCAGTAAACTGCAGTTCATTCCAACCAAAGATTTTAATGGCGATGTGCAGTTTAAATATACTGTTAACGATGGTCATGTTGACTCTCAAGAGGCCACCAATACGCTTCATATTAATGCGGTTGGAGATAAAGCCGTTATATCAGGTGTTGATACTGGTGATGTGCATGAAGGACACACATTTACCGCACCAGATGGCAGTATGACTGGCGGCAGTGTTGATGACCGTTCTCCTGACCATATGCACGGAAACATCGGAAAATTATGGAACGATGAAATTCATACCGACGGCCACCTAACGATAGTGGATGCTGATACTGGTGAAAGCCATGCCCAAACAGGCGTTTATTATGGTTCACATGGTCGCATCATACTTCAAACTAACGGGGACTGGACCTACTATGCTTCCATCGGCCAAGATGCAACCGGCAGAGCGATTGATCACCTAGGAAAAAGTGAAACATTAACCGATACAGTCACCGTTAAGTCAGCCGATGGCACCACACACGACATTGTTATCACCATTCATGGCGACAATGACCGCCCATATTGCTCTTCAGAGGTACAGCTCAACAGCGGCAAAGAAGATCTGGCTCAAACCATCACAGCCAGCGAACTATTAACAAATACCGTAGACGTGGACACCAATGACATAGGCAAACTGACGGTTGCGAATCTTCATGTCGAACATGGTTCTCTTCGAGATAATCATGACGGCACATATACTCTCACGCCAGAAAAAGATTACAACGGTCAAGTACATATCAGCTATGACGTAAAAGATGCCCATGGCGGTGTTAGCCATACAGGCGCCACAACAACCTTAACCGCAGTAGGCGATTCCGCCACATTCAGTGGCGCCGACATTGGTTCGATTAAAGAAGATCGACATGTTCAAGGTGATGCTGACCAGAGTGTTGCAGTGTCTGGAGTACTCAATGTTACTGACCCAGATGCTAATGAAAACGAGTTTGTTGCCAGTCGTAACGTTCATGCCATCAACGATCCTTTGCATGGTCATTTAACTATTGGCCGCGCTGGCGATTGGACCTACTCGGTACCTAATGCCAACTTAAATCATCTTGCTGAAGGCGAAACAGTACAAGTCACTTACCAAGTGCGCTCAAGAGGCGGCGATACCCATAACATTACCGTTGATGTGGTCGGTACGAACGATGCTCCTGCCATTAGTGTTCACACACTAGCTCACGGCAGTGAAGATATCAGCTATCAAATGCAGGCTAGTCAGTTTGGCTTCACAGATGTTGATAACAAAGATACATTGCATTCAGTTTCCATCACCGACCAACCCGACCCGTCAGAGGGTAAATTCATGCTGGATGGCCAAGACATTAGCACCAATCAGGTGATTGCAGCAGGCGATATAAGCAAACTACAATTTGTGCCAGCACATAACTTTAATGGAGATGTAGGCTTCTCTTACACCGTTAACGACGGCCATGTAGATTCAGCTAAAGCAAGCAACACGCTGCATATTACCCCAGTCAATGATGCAGCCACCATTGATGGACAAACACAGTCCACAGTCAGTGCTTCAATTACTGAAGATTCAGCCACCAGCACAATATCGGGCCAATTAACGTTAGTGGATCCAGATACTGGCGAAGACAAATTTGCAGCCAATACCCAATTTAGTGGTCAATATGGTCAGCTCGCAGTTGATGAAGATGGCAGCTGGCATTACGCGCTTAATAACGCCTCACCCCTAGTGAATATGCTGAACGCTGGGCAGCAATTAACAGACACGATAACGGTTACCTCACCCGATGGCACAGCTAGTAAGACTATTGCGATTACCATCCACGGCCATAGCGACACCCCGACCCTGCAACTGCAAGAGGCAGGCGCAACCCAAGGGTTAGATCTTTACGCAGGTATTCAAGGTAACGGCATTAGCCAACTGCAATACTCAACGGATGGCATCAACTTCAGTAGCCAACTCCCTGCAGGGTTTAGTTTAGGCAGCGATGGCCATACGTTAGAAGTGGATCCTGCCAACAGCAGTTATGATCACCTCGCTAATGGTGCTCAACACAAGATCTGGGTTAACTACCAACTACAAGAAGGCTCGGGAAGTAACCCGCATCAATCCAGCCAACAGGCGCAAGTAGTCATAACTGGCACCAGTGACGCCCCTGTGATCCACAGCTTTAATGCAAATTCAGATCAATATAGCGGGCCAGTAACTGGGAACTTACTGCAAGGCGCTAGCGATATTGATGATGGTGCTCAGCTAATTTTGCAAGATCTGCAATTTAAAGATCCTAATACCCAGCATTACATCACTGTTCATGCTGGGCAGGACGTGTCGATTACTGGGGTTGGTACAATCCACATAGCAACCAATGGCGACTATCGCTTTACTGCCGATGCCAGCTTTACTGGCAATGTGCCAGAGTTTATTTACCGAGTAGTTGATACTCATGGCGACTATAAAGATAACAGCCAAAATACGCTAAATATCCATATAAACGCCAATCATCAACCCACAGTGCAAACCATTAGCGCCAGTACAGCGGAAGACACGGATTATAACTTTAGCGCTGCTAGTTTTGGTTACCAAGACAGTGACAATGATGCCTTAGCGGATCTTACTATTACTCAGCTGCCCGATCCCAGCGCAGGGAGCTTGATGCTTAATGGTCAAACTATTACGCAGGGGCAAACCATTAACGCCAATGATATTGATCATCTGCGGTTTAGGCCTGCCGCCAACTTTAACGGTGATGCTCACTTCAGCTATGTCGCTAATGACGGCCATCAAGATTCTGCCGCCCATACCGCTGTACTCACCGTTACCGCTGTGAATGATTTGCCAGTGTTAACCATTAACCAGACCAGTCACACCCAAGGAAACTTAGTCGCAACCGATGTTGATACTGGCGATACCCATACATTTTCAGCGCCAATTATGACTGGCAGCTTTGGCAGTTTATCTGTTGATCCTGACAGCGGCGCTTATATCTATACCCAGAATAATTCTGTGGCGCATATGAGCTATAACCCCGTCACAGCAACCTATAGCGGTGTCGATGTATTTGAAGTTAAGGTCAGTGACAATCACGGTGGCGTGGCAAGTCAATTTATCAGTTTTAATGCCCAAGCAACCCTAAGCAGCACCGCAGGCACTGTAGTGATTACAAGCAGTGTTCCAGCTCAACCGCTAGTCACTGACACCTTGCCAAGCGGCCATATTGCTACAAGCCCAATAACCAACCATGTCAGTATCGATTTAAGTGCCAACAGTGATTCAGGTAGCGCCAATAGCGACAACTTAACCCATGACACCACACCCACCATAACGGGTCACACCGATATTCCCTTTTCTAGGGTCACAATTTACGACGGTAATAACCCTGTTGCTCATGCACTTTCTGATGCAAGTGGTGACTATAGTGCAACCTTAACAAGCTTAACTGAAGGGCTGCATAACCTATCAGCCAAGGCGCTAGCACCATCATCCATAATGCCTGCGGTATCATCGGTGCTCGATGTTGAAATTGATACCCAAGCCAACGCCACTATCCAGCTTGATCCCATCACTAGCGACAATATTATTAACGCCCAAGAAAGCGCAACCGATATCGGCATAACAGGTCAAGTCAGTGGCGATGTGCATCAAGGTGATAGTGTAAGTTTAGTCGTCGGGCAACATAGCTATAGCGCCACGGTTGATGGCAGCGGCCACTTTAGCGTGAACATTGCAGGTTCTGAATTAGCATCAAATTCCTCGATAACAGCGAGCGTGGTAACCACCGACAGCGCAGGTAACTCAGCCAGTGCTTCACAAGTGATGCACTATAGCAGCGATACACACGTAGGCATGCCAACCATTACCTTTGAAAACCCAGGTAGTGACAACGCCTACAGCAAAGCCGAAATTGCTCAAGGTCATGCAGGTACCGTGACCGCAACAGTGCATGCTGCAGCTGATGCTCAAGTAGGCGAACACCTGAGTATTAATGGCGTTGACCATATACTTGATGCCAACAGTTTAGCCCATGGTATCAACCTTGAAGTTGCACCCAGTAGTATTGTTAGAGCGATCATGACCGATGAGCACGGTAACGTTAACTCTGCCCTCAATATTGCTGCAAGCGCGAAGCCTGAACCTATCGTCGTCACCGCCCCGCCTGGTAGCCATCATATTGGTGCCTCTTTGGGCGTACCGACCTTAATACCAACACAAACCCCTGTACCTTCGGCTCAGCAAGGCTGGAAAATTTTAGTCAATGGCCACTATCAAACGAGCTATACCAGCCAATGGGGCACCCTGACCATTAACCCCAAAACAGGTCAGTTAAACTACCAAGAACACGCAGATACCCATACAGGCCCTCATGGCAGCGCTCAGAATGTTGGCGTACATGAAGATAGATTTGAAGTCGCCCTTCAAGGCTCACACCATGACGATGTCATCATGCATGTTCAGGTGAGCATATTAAGCCGTGGTCCTGGCCATAGCGGTAAGCTTACTTTAGGCTCTGAAGTGCTTGATATGACGGTGACGCCAACCTTTAGTCACCCTGCACCACCGCCACCACCTCCAGCCGCTGATGCTAATGATGTTCCCCAAAATGATGCCAGTGCTGAGATCAGTGTCAATCTAGACGATATAGTGGTTGATGATGCCGCGGTTCACACCGAACAGCAACACGCTGGGCAGGACACACAATCATCAGATGATGCAACCGCTCAAGTTCAAACAGAAGCTGAGACGGAATCGACGTCACAACCATTATCACCAACGCCAGTGACTGCAGCTGCAGCAACTGCCCCCATCGACCACTACTTACAGATGGTGGGTATGAACCAGCAAGATCTAGCACCACAAACAGATAGCCCCGCCATGAGTGCGCTACCGAGTGTGCAAGAACTTAGCAGCTCTGCAACCGAAGCTGACATGCTAGACACCAATCAAGCAGATGCATTTGCAAATCCGCTAGATGATGACGATAAACATGGCTTACACCATACTGATTTAACTCCTGTTGATGAATTAGCTGAGCATCAAGTTGCTGATCAAGCAAACGATGATGAGCTGCTGCATCAAGCGCTAAACGATATGCATAATCAACTTTAGCCTGACTAAACCTGAGCAGTGATGAAACCAACAAAGCAGTGATAAATTCACTGCTTTTTTAAATAAACAGGTCAATTCATTCCATCAAAAACCTAGTTTAGCGGGCTTGAATATTAGACCTAATGACCATAGTTTAGACACAGATGCGTCAACTTGTCTCACCCAACTTGGTACATAGCTTACTCAATCGGTTTTTACGGCAAGCTTAGGCTGTTATTTCTGGCATCAAACTTGCGATAGACAGAGGGTATTTTTCCCACGGCAAGCTATATGACATGTAAGACCAACCGATTTGATAGTGTTAACCAATATTCAGGAGAATTCAGTGGCGCCTTTGCCGATTTAGGCACCTTTCTACCTTTAGCACTTGGGTTAATTGCCCTCAACCATTTTTCCCCGCAAGGGATCTTCATCGGCTTTGGTTTATTTGCACTGTTTACCGCATTTTTTTATCGCCGCCCTATTCCAGTTCAGCCAATGAAAGTGATTACCGCGCTCGTGATAGCACAGGGATTAACCCCTGGCATGTTGCAAGCGAGTGGCATGATGATGGGCATAATCTTGTTGATATTGGCTTACAGTGGCGCCATTAAATGGATGGCAAAACAGCTTTCTCCCGCTATCAGCATTGGTATTCAGCTTGCCATTGGCATTCAATTAATGTGGATGGGCGGACAGATGATGAGCCAAACATGGCTTATTGGAATCATCGCCTTTGGCCTGCTGTTTGGCAGTAAATTTGTACCACTGCGCTATTTAGCCATGCCCTTGGTTATCGGCTTAGGTATTATCTGGCAGTTAAATAGTGGTATGCCACCAAGTTTTGACCTTTCAACTTATACACCTTGGCAATTAAACTGGCCGAGTATCGCTGAATGGAGCTCAGCGGCGGGTTTACTGGTGCTGCCTCAGTTAGCGCTAACGCTAACCAATGCAGTGATAGCAACATCAGCAATGGCCAAAGAGAAATTTCCTGATGACAACAAAGATAAGTTTGCACCGCAGCGCTTCGCAATAAGCTCTGGCTGGTCTAACTTACTACTCGCACCTTTTGGCGCAACCGCGATGTGTCACGGCGCTGGCGGCTTGGCTGTGCAGCATCATTTTGGCGCTCGCACTTGGTTAGCACCGTCAATATTTGGCTCGACCTGTCTATTAATCGCCGCTTTCTGGGGACAAGGCATTGCCAGTATTTTATCGCTTATTCCACTGGCGGTATTAGGTAGTTTACTGGCGATTGCAGGCACTCAATTGGCATGGTCAAAACGTTTTATTGATGGCAAACCTTTCTGTATTTTTGTTATCCTAGCAACCGCTGCGATCTGTCTTGTTGTCAATACTGCTGCAGGCCTTGCCGTAGGAGTGTTACTAGAGATGGGCAGGCGCCAATGGCACCTCTATTCAGATCTTAAACATTGATATTAGGCATTCTCTTGTAGAAAAGGACGCATAGGCGTCCTTTTTTAGCTTTTAGCTTTTAGCTTTTAGCTTTTAGCTTTTAGCTTTTAGCAAAAAAGCATGCCCAGCAAAAGATCATCAACACTGTACTAACTGATAAAAGCTGGGTAATCAATGTAGCCTTCTGCGCCGCCGCCAAATAAAGGGCCTTTATCAAACTGCGCTAGCGATAATTTGTGTTGCAAACGGTAAGGCAAGTCTGGGTTAGCAATAAACGAGCGACCAAAAGCAACTAAGTCCGCATAACCTTTGTCTATCACCGCGCTAGCACGCTCAACATCATATCGGCCAGCCACAATAATGGTGCCATCAAATACCTGTCTTAACTTGACACGAAAATCCTCTGGGATCTGCGGTGCATCATCCCAATCAGCTTCCGAAAGATGAATATAAGCAATGCCCTGCTGACCAAGATATTCTGCCGCAAGCAAAATGGTATCGACAATCTCTGGGCAGGCCATATCTTTAAAAGTCACAAATGGCGCGAGTCTAACCCCGATTTTATCTGAGCCTATTTTGCGGCTTACCGCGGTGACAATGTCCAATAAAAACTGAATGCGTTTTAGTGGCGAGCCACCGTATGCATCTGTTCTATGGTTGGAATTGGTACGTAAAAATTGATCAACTAGATAACCATTGCCGCCGTGGATCTCGACCCCGTCAAAGCCTGCATCAATCGAATTTTTAGCCGCCTGCGCAAAGTCTGTCACAACGCGATCGATATCGACTTGCTCCATCTCTCTCGGCGTCTGACAATCTACCATCTGTCCATCTGGATGCTTGTCATCAACCACCCATACTTGGGTATCAGTCGGTTTGATTGCTGAAGGCGCTATTGGCGCTGCTCCACCTTGAAACACCGGATGCGATACCCGACCTACATGCCACAGCTGATTAAAGATTTTTCCACCTGCATTATGCACAGCTGCAGTCACTTGCCGCCAACCTGCTATCTGCTGCTCCGTATAAACACCTGGCGTAAACGAATAGCCTTGGCTGTCATCTGATATCTGTGTCGCTTCACTAATAATCAAACCTGTAGATGCTCTTTGTGCATAGTAAGTCGCCATCATCTCATTTGGCACATTACCAGGTTGAGTCGTTCTTGAACGTGTCATTGGCGCCATAACCATACGGTTGTTGAGTGACAATGTTGATGTTTTATAAGGGGTAAAAAGGCTCATGATAGCTCCTCATGTTGACTAAAGATGTCGAACTCTTGCTGATTCGGCTTATCTATGGTGATCAATTCAAATACCACGTTTCCTGTACGCACAAACACCTGTACCAATTCACTATCGGGGACTTGCCGCACATTGTATTTAATCTGTCCCTGATTCAGTTTTTGTGTCAGTACGTCTAGTTTCACATCAATCTCAAATGCAATATGACCAATTTCGGCCTGCTGTTTATCAGACTCAATAACGTGGATTAACGCTTTATCACCTTGATATAGCCACTGCCCTTGGAATGGAAAGTTAGGACGACTACCACTTGCTAACCCCATGACCTCGGTTAGCAAGTAATGAGCATCGTTGTCTTTCGACATAAGTAAATTGAGGTGGTTGAATGTGATTGCCATAAGCGACTCAGCCAAGGTTCAAATGATGTGAAACAGTGTATATCCATTAACAAATTTTGATAATTAGGCTAATATTAAAATCATTTTCAAAAATTATTTGATATGTATCATCTTAACGATCTTCAACTCGCCGTACGTATCGCAGATTTACAGAGCGTTTCAGGCGCTGGTCGAGAGCTAGGCATGACTCCAGCGGCAGCAAGTGCTGCATTACAACGTTTAGAGAAAAAGCTGGCTTGCCAGCTATTTGCCAGATCCACCAGAAAAATGACCTTAACCGAAGAGGGTCAGCTATTTATCGAAACTGCTCGTAAAGCGCTCAACCTATTGGGAGATGCCAGTAATGCACTGGCAGACAATCGCGGCGAGCTAAAGGGTGAACTAAGAATTGCACTCCCTTCTGATCTTGGCCGTAATATCGTGCGCAGCTGGTTAGATGAATTTATGGAAACAGCGCCCGAGCTTAACTTAAGTCTCTATTTTGGCGATCAGATGACCGATCTTATCGGCCAGAATGTTCACCTAGCATTGCGTTATGGCCAGCTTGAGGACTCAAATCTAATGCGCCGCCAATTAGCGATGATGCCGCGTGTCGCAGTAGCCTCCAGTGACTATTTAGCAACATACGGCCAGCCTTCTCACCCCAAGGAACTGTCGCAACATAACGTTCTAGTGCTCAACCGTGGTGGCGAACCTTGGCAAAAATGGCGTTTTAGCTATAAACAGAAACAATACGAAGTTAATGTCGTTGCCAGCAAAAGCAGCAATGATGGGGCAGTAATAAAAGACTGGGCTTTGGCAGGTAAAGGCATTGCTTATAAGAGCTGGTTTGATGTTGCAAAAGAGGTAAAACAAGGCAAGCTGCAACTATTATTTAGCGACCAACTCGCAGAGAATATTCCTTTGCAATTGGTTTATCTGCAATCAGATTATCCGGCACATAAAGTCCGAGCCGTTATCGATTTTATCAAGCAAAAATTCATCGAATTTGCAGCTCAGTATCCTGCTCCCCATTAAACAACATATCCCCATCCCACCTGAAGGAGCATGATTCTGTGGGATGGGTATATAGGCCCGTGGCCTATTTGGAGTTACGTAAGCGCAGTAGGGTGATTAGCGCAGAGATAATGGCTGCAAATAAGCAGAACCATGAAGTTGGGATCAACCAAAATGGTTCAATCAACACGCCATTTTCATCAATGTGGCTGCCGATAATCTGATAACTTATAGCCCCGACGAGTGCTAAGGCAAACAACAGCATTGATAGTTTAAATCGTGATAGCCGCTTCATGTTAGTCCCTATGCTCATCATCTAGAATCGTTACGCCTACCCCTTGTTCAGCGAGATAAAAGACCACTATTTTGGCAGGTTCGCTACTAATATTGGTTCCTGTATGCGAGGTATTCACCAGCTCAATAAGCGTATCACCAGCCTTTAGGTGTAGCTTGTTACCGTCGCGAGTTTGCACTACCAGCTCGCCACTTAATAAGATACCAGCATTAATGACTGGGTGTTGGTGCCAAGGTAGCTTTTCGCCCGGGGCTATCACTATCTCTTTGATGGTCACTTCTGGCTGAGTTAACGCATAAGCAGGCAACTTATCGCCATTCCATGATTGCGTCGATTTAATCAAATCTTTAGATGTGGCGGCACTCACCGAAGTGGTCGCCAACATTAACCCCAATAGCACTGGTTTCAACATGTAAAATATTCCCTTTAATTTATATCCATAAAAGCTATATTCGCCAAGGTAGTCCCAAGGGCTGTCTAGCGCTTAATAATTCGCAGTGCACCTTAACTAACATAGCTAACCTTACTATGGGAGCTTTAAGCTTCTAAACCAAGTTAATTCATCTTAATCATCAACCCAGTAGATTCTGTATAGCCCAAGAACATGCCGACTGGCAGTGGTGGTTGTCGCGTTAGTCATTTACCTGCGACATGGTGTCGCAGATTAGTTATTTCGCTTTGCCAGTCAAAAGAGATCCTGACACCATCTGCGGCACACAAAACAAAATAACAACATTATTATGAAGTTACATTTATCTTTAGTTTCACTTTCCATCATTTCCGCGCTATTTCCGTTACACACATTTGCCGATGACGCTGGCTTCGAAGTGATTGAAGTCACAGGACAACATCAAGGCAGCTACAGCGCAGTGACACCAGAAGCTGCCACACCGCAAACAGACATCAGTGGCTTGCTTAACAACCTACCCGGCGCTTCAGTCAACGGCAACGGACCACTTACAGGTATCGCTCAATATCGTGGTCTGTATGGCGATAGAGTCAATACCCAAGTTAATGGCATGACCCTATCCAGCGCCGGTCCAAATGCGATGGATACCCCACTCAGTTATGCCAGTTTAATTCTAACCGAGCGTTTAGAGATGACCCGAGGAATCGCGCCTGTTGCAGCGGGAACTAACACACTTGGTGGTAGCGTACAGGTGATAGAGTCTCAAGCGAGCTTCGATGAAATTAGCGGTAAAGTAGCAGCCCAATACCAAGACAATGGTCAACGAAGCCATGTTGGTGCAAAAGGCAATTTTGCCAACGAACAACATGCGGTCTTGCTCTATGCCGATGTGCTCAACGGTAACGAGAATGTCACCACCGGTGGCGAGCAAACTATCTCGCCAACCACTTATGACAAAAACATGTTTGGCGGCCAGTACCGCTATAACCTTGGCGGTAACAGCAGCGATGAATCAATTGCAATCAGCTACCAACATTTAGACACCAATAATGCCGGCACACCTGCGCTGCCAATGGATATCGACTTTATTAAAACAGATCGCGTCAAACTTGAGGGCAATCATGGCATCAATGATTGGGAGCTGAATTGGCACCTTGCCTATAGCGACGCCAGACATGGAATGGATAACTTTAGTGAGCGCATGAAAATGCCAAGCATGAACGCGCGCTATAACAATGCCGAGAGTCAAAGCTACGATGCCGCATTTACTTTTGGCAAAAATAGCTGGTTATTTGGCTTAGATAGCCAACTAAGTGAACATAATTCAGTGATCAGCGACCCAACAAAACCTATGTTCGAGGTTGATAATTTCAATGCCGTTATCGACAACACATACAGTGCGTTTGCCCAGTGGCAGCAAGATGTTAACCAATGGCAGTGGGAGTTAGGCGCTCGAGTTAAACACTATCAAACCGATGCTGATGAAGTAAGTCATTCAATGGCAGGCTCTATGCCTGCGATTAAAGTATTGATGGATAGATATAATAATGCGGACAGATCCCAGTCACAAACAGGACTCGATCTGGTCATAAATGGCCGTTATGCACAAACCGAGCAGTTGAGCTGGATTGTAGGACTGGCGAGAAAGCAAGATAGCGCCAGTTATCAGCAACGTTATTTATGGGTACCGATGCAATCGACAGGCGGTTTAGCTGATGGACGCACCTATGTTGGTCAAATGGATCTTGACCTAGAAACAGCCTACCAAATTGAGCTTGGTAGCGAGTATCAAACTGATCGTTTTAGCGTTAACCCACGCATCTTTTTCCAACGTATTGATGATTATATTCAAGGTGTTGCCGCGACCGATCCCGCAGTGATTATGGCGGCTCAAATGAGGGGAGATGACAACCCTATGCAGTTCGCTAATGTCGATGCACAGCTCTACGGTATGGATGTTACTGCTAGCTATCAGATCAGTTCTAACTGGTTAGTCGATATGAATGCCAGCTATGTCAAAGGTGAGCGCAGAGATATTGACGATAACCTCTATAGAATAAGCCCGCCAAAAGTAAACGTTGGCGTTAACTACCAGCGCAATAACTGGACTGCTCGCATAGAAACACTCGCCGTATCGGCGCAGGATGATGTATCAGAAAGTCAACTTGAACAAACAACTGCAGGCTACGCTTTAGTCAACATCTCTGTCGGCTTTGATGCTGATAACTGGTTAGTAAAAGCCGGGGTAGACAATCTATTTGATACGGAATATGAAGACCACTTAGCCGCTTATAACCGAGTTATGGGTGGCGATTTAACCCCAGGACAACGTATGCCGGGTACGGGACTAAATGCTTGGCTAACTGGAGAATACCGCTTCTAATTTCAAGTAATTACAAACTTCGAGGAGCATTCCACTGCGTCTCATTCCCCCGAGCTGACTCCTCTGTCTCGGGGATTTTTTACTCTGCCATTCGCCTCTTTTTACTAAGCATATCTCTGTCTGCCATATCTAATAGTTCACTGATTGAAGCAGAAGGCTTGGCATCTGTAATACCAATAGAGACACTAAAAACGGGTAACCTTTCAAGCTGATGGTGAGAACAAAATGACTCCGCAATACGATGCTTTACACTAGCAAGTTCCTCTTTTTCATCGTACATAACCAAGGCAACAAACTCATCACCGCCGATACGGCCAATAACATCTGACTGACGTACAGATTGGCTCAATACCAAGCCAATAAGGGTGATGACATCATCGCCAACACCATGGCCATACTCGTCATTTATCGCTTTAAAATTATCTATATCTAAATATAACAGCCCCAGCTGGCTCTCAGTCCTTTGGGCAAGCTTTATCCGTTGCTCAGCAAGAATACTAAAGCCCCGGCGATTATTAACACCTGACAAGGGATCGGTAATTGCTAACTTTTGCATTTCAGCGTACGCACCAATTAGCGATAGATCAGACTCCAGAATATCTCTAAGGTGGCAAATAAGTTCAAGGTAAGTCGTTTGGTAGTCAGTTTCTTTATAATCCATGACGCAGAAGGTACCAAATGGCTCACCACTAGGCCAAAATACTGGCACGCCTAGGTAAGATCTAAAACCGTCATTGTGCACTTCGGGGTTACTATCCCAACAACTATCTAGCAGTGCATTGCTCACATACAGTTGTTGACGTGTTTCGACGATACGCCGGCAAAAGATATTAACTTCAGGTTCAATAATGATACCAGCAGGGTAAGGATTAGATTCCTGCTCGCTAGCAATGGTGACTTGATAGCCTTGTTGGGTGTACTGAACTAAAAAACTGGCGGGAGCATCAAAAAGTTTGGCAAGCAGATTGACCGTTTTCTGCCATTTGTCGGTTGAGATAAGTTCGTTCGGATCTTCAAGTAAAAAGGAATCAGTATTAAACACAGCATTTTTGGTCATAGAAAGCTCCACATCAAGATGAGCCATCATTATTGTTGCTACTCATCTGATGTCAGCATAGCTACATAACAGCAACTTTGTCCAATATAGCAGCCATTTTCAGCACTAATCGCCGTAAGCACAGTCAAAATATAGCATGGCCATATAAAGCACTAATATTTTAACCATTGCAAAATATAGCCTCTACGATTAGGCCAAAGCAAAACGTTTAGCGATGATCCACCACAGGCTTTTTAAGTAATTTTCGCTGCAGTGTGCGCCGATGCATACCTAACTGCCGAGCAGTTGCAGAAACGTTGCCGCTATTTGCTGTTAACACTTGCTGAATATGTTCCCACTCAAGCCTTTTAGCTGATAGTGGTTCCTCCAACAAAGCTTCGACAACGCTATCATCTGGAGCGACAGATAGTGCATTCAGTAAAGTTTGAGTATCGACAGGTTTTGCCAAGTAGTTATCAGCACCGAGGCGAATCGCCTCAACTGCGGTAGCAATACTCGCGTAGCCAGTTAATAGCACCATGGTGACGTTAGGCAGTAATTGCCGCAACGGCGAGATAAGCTTAAGGCCGTTCTCCTGCTCCAATTTCATGTCGAGCAACACATGAGTTGGAATAAATTGTCGAGCTAGTAGCAAACCTTGGCTGGCATCATGACATTGTTGACACTCAAAACCCTGCTTTGTCATTCGCCGAGTTAATATTGCCGCTAGTGCAACATCATCTTCAATAATCAGTAATCGATTCATTTTGCTACGCCTACCGTTTTCTGCATTGGAAAACTCACTTCCGCAACCGTCCCCCCTTCAGGAAGACCCGCCAATAATAGCCGCCCTCCCAAGCGCTCGAAGCTTGCGTGGCTCAGCAACAATGCCATGCCCATACCTTGTTCACTTTCAATTAACTCCTGCCCTAGTTGAGCATGCATCTTCTTAGGTATACCTAAACCGTTATCTTTCACCAATATGCACAGTCGATGACTTTGACTAGCAACTAATGCTGAAACTTTAACTCGCTCCTCCCCGGTTGCAGCCAAACTTGCACTTGCTGCATTTTCCACTAATGACATCAATGCAGGCAGCAGACTAGCATCAGTAACAATGGTCGCACATGAGCCTTGGTTAGACTCCTCCAATAATTCGATCTCTAATTTAACTTGCGGCATCAGTAACAACACTTGCTGCTTCAAAGTATTAAGCAATTGATTTGCACTAAGCACTGTTTGTTTTTGAGCTCTAATAGACTCCGTTGCTGCTCGTAAAGAGTGTAATGTTTGCTCGCAGCGCAGCAGTGCGCTGTCCATTTCTGACAAAATGGGTGTTAAGCCAGTCTCTTGCGTTGGCGTTTCCTCTACCACTTCATCGACCAGCAATCGCAAGCTCGCTAAAGGTGTTGCCAACTGATGCGCCATTTGCGCCGATGCGGTACCAAGAGCGAGTAATTTCTCCTGTCGCAACTGTGCTTCTCGCATAAAACTTAGCTCAACATCTTGTTTGCGCATACGCTGTGCAATGTAGGCCACACTAGTCGTCAGTACCAATGAAGAGATGAGGAAGTTAAACCACATACCCAAATAGTGAGAGCTCATGTCCATACCGTGATGCTTCATCTGGCTCTCTGGCACCGAGAAGATCATCAAGCTATAGGCGACAGTCGACAGTAACGTCAGCGACCATGGTGCCCATTTAGGCAGTGTGATTGCAGCAATAGCAATCGGCAGTAATAACAAAGAGATAAAAGCATTGGTCGCACCGCCGGTGAAATATAGCCAAGAGATCCAAAATATGGTGTCCAGCAACAACACAATAAACAGTCCTGATTCTGTACGGGCAATCGGTTCACGTAACCTAAAGGTGAATGCTAAATACATAGCCTCTAGGCACATGCCCCAATACAAAACAGGGCTGCTTAACGACAGTCCAAAGGTCTCAGCCGCAAAAAAAGTCAGCCCAAGTTTTAGCATTAATCCAGCAATGCGCAATAAGGCTAACTGATCTGTGGCGCCGAAATTACTATTAAGTAAGCTACTGAATGGATTCTTCAATTTTGAATTTATCATTAATCACTGTTCTTTTATTTTTTAAGCAGAGCCATTGTAACTGGTGACTGCTGCAGCGCTTTTTTAATTCCAGAGTTAAACATTACTTTGCTTTGAATCGATAAACTGGCAAGTCTCTCACAACTTAAGCTGCAATCATGGGGTCGCTTTGCACTATCTGTGGGGCTGGTCACGGGTTTAAGGTGGCCAGTCTCTAGGCCAAGTAAATCGCCCATGGCTAACAACATCTGATATTTGCTCATGGTCTCGCTCGCACTGAAATGATAGTGACCAGCAATGTGAGTCCCAGCTATCCGTAATTGGATCATTTGCGCTATCGCACAAGCGATATCAGCAGTAGAAGTTGGGCTACGCACAGCCCAATCATCAACAAACTGCTCATGTTCATCAAGCAACAGCTTGAGTAATACCATCACAGCTGATTCTGCTAGAGTTTCTACAACGCCATAAAGAATAGGCAAACGCAAAACAGCAAAGCCTTGCTTGGCCTCAGTGACAATCAGTTCTCCCTGATGCTTTGAGGCACCATAAAAATTCACAGGGTTAGTGGCTGAATGTTCATGGTATGGTGGCGCTGTTCCGTCAAAAACGTAATCGGTTGAAATATATAACAACCAAGCACCGGACTGGCTAGCTGCCAGGGTAAGCGAGCGCGTCGCATCAGCGTTAAGCGCCAACGCGGCGGCAGGGTTTTGCTCAGAAACATCGGGGCGACGCTCTGCGGCACAGTGAATAATCACATCAGGCTTATGATACTCAATAAAGCTGGTCACATCGGCAGCTTTAGTTAAATCAAGCTTATGTACGCCTGTTTGGGCACGGCTGAAGCCACAAGCTAGCACTTCAATCTCAGCCTGAGTTTGAAGCTCGCTCACCACAGCACGACCCAATAAGCCTGTCGCACCCGTTACCATCACCTTCACCATGTTCTGCTCCTTGAATTACCGCTTGGTTAGCTTAAGGGCTTTTCATCGTCTAAGCACTGGTTTATTGTGGATAAATTAATATTTACTTAAGAACAACTCAATGTCGTCTGAAAATGGATTGCCACTCATTATTGCCGGCCCAAGTTTGCGGCACTGCGATCAGCAACATTTTACCTTGTGGTTCGTGAGCAGCGAACCGCTCTCGCAACTGCATTTGACGATAACCAATGCAGGCTTTAACCGAGAACTGACAGAGAAAGAGCTTCACGTCGTAAAATTAGGCCAACACGCCTATCAATATTTAATCCGACTTTCTCAAGCAGATCTGTTGCCTATTGATACGGTTTTAAGCTACCAAGTTGGAAGTGCTCAACATACTGACCTATTTGCCAATATCGATGGATTAACTTACACAGGTAAAAGCGAGATAGAGTTCATCGTCAAACCCCAAGTTGACAATTTACTGCATGGCTCATGTCGTAATCCGCATCATCATAGTGGTGATGCACTTGTTGCCGCAGACACCCAAATAGCGCAACTAGCAAGCCCTCAAGCAAGGCCGGCGCTGTTGATGTTAAGCGGCGATCAAGTCTATGTTGATGATATCGCAGGACCGATGCTCTATGCCATTGGCCAAGTCATCACTCTGTTAGGTTTAAACCAAGAACCGTTTTCCGAATGCAACCTAGCCAATAGCAACCAGATAAGCTACCAACCGGCGGCAATGTATCAGCGCCACTTAAATCTGCTCCCAAAAACGCAGTACAAAGCCAAAACGGCAATTAAACGTTGGTATATTAATCATCCAATTTTTACCTCTTCCATTGCTGAAAATCATTTAGTTAGCCTCAATGAACTGATCGCACTTTATCTACTGAGTTGGTCGCCTGAGCTGTGGCAACTGATTGATATTCCCAAACAGGTGAGCGGCCTCGGCAAAGCTAACAGCCAACGCTGGCAGCGAGAATGGACTCACCTGCTCGAATTCAAAAGTGGACTTCAACAAGTTAGACGCCTATTTGCTCATCTGCCGACCTATATGATTTTCGATGATCATGACATTACCGATGATTGGAATCTCACCGCCAGATGGGAGATGGCCGCCTACAACCATGCTTTTTCTAAACGAATAATAGGCAATGCCCTTATTGCCTACACCTTGTTTCAGGGCCTAGGTAATGCACCAGAAAAATTTGATGCTGAAGTTAAACCTCAGTTAGATGCTCTGTTTAATTCGCTAGATAGCTCCACTCAAGATGCTGCAGTTCAAGATAGCCTAATCGACAAGCTGCTCAATTTTGAAGACTGGCACTACTGCTTACAAACCAGTCCAAAAATTATCGTGCTCGATACTCGTACCCGTCGCTGGCGCAGCGAGTCAAACCTTGGCAAGCCTTCAGGGTTAATGGATTGGGAAGCGTTAATGGAATTCCAAGCTGAACTAGTGAACCAACCCAATGTGATTATTGTGTCAGCAGCCCCCATGTATGGGGTAAAGCTGATTGAGACTGTGCAGCGAATGGCAACCTTTTGCGGCGCATCGCTGCTGGTTGATGCCGAGAACTGGATGGCGCATCCCGGTACCGCAAATACACTGTTGAGTATTTTCCAGCACCGCAAAACACCTGAGCAATTCGTTATTCTGTCTGGCGATGTGCACTACTCATTCAGCTACGATATTAGTATCCGTTTTAGAGATGCTGGCCCTGCGATTTACCAGATCACCTGTAGTGGTATTAAAAACCAATTCCCAGAAAAACTACTGCCCTACTTCGACAAATTTAATGGCTGGTTATATGGTCATTTTTCACCGTTAAACTTTTTCACCAAGCGCAAACGCATGTCAGTCCGTGGCCGTCGCCCTAATGGTGCTCGTAGCCAACGCTTAATGAATAAAAGTGGCATTGGTAGAGTTGAATTAGCCGCCAATGGTGCCCCGACTAAAATTGCAGTGCTGCACGCAGACATGAGTGAAACTGAATTTTTACCACCCAGACGTAGCTAAGCCTAAAGCAAAAAGCCGTCACAACTGATATCAACCTGCTCACCTGTTAGCGGGTCAGTAAATGCTAACCTTTTGGCCATCAGCTTTAATGGCTTGTCAAAATCATCAGCTGCTTTATCAAGCAATTTTGGATAAAGCCTGTCGTTTAAAATAGGCATCCCTAAGCTCATCATATGCACTCGCAATTGATGAGTTCTGCCAGTCACCGGGGTGAGTTCAAATAAACCCAAGCCATTGTTAACCTCTACAAGGCTGATCTCAGAATGACTATTAGCCTCACCTGTACCTACTTTCATCATAAAACTCGGCTCGGCTTTAACTAAACGGTTTTTCACCGTCCAGTGTGTAGGCAGAGTTAGAGTATTAGCTGTTACTTGTGATATTAAATCATCAGAAAGCTTAGCTATCGCTTGATAGGTTTTAGTGATTTTGCCAGTTTTGAACAGCTGATGATAATCATGCCGCGTATCAGCATTCAGTGATAACAACATCAGCCCGGCGGTGGCGCGATCGAGTCGATGGCTGGCCACGATCTGCTCATTTGCTGTTTTGATCCGCAGCCGATTGACTAAGCACTCGTTGACAAAGTTACCACTGGGATTAACGGCGAGGAAATGTGGTTTAAAAGCGATAATAATCTGTTCATTTTGCAGTAATACCTTCTCCTCAAACGGGATAATGGACTCTTGTTGTACTTCACGGTAGTAATAAACCCGCGCACGAGGCACAAACTCACTTTCTAAAGTAATTAATTCACCATCACGCCAATGGACTTTACCGTTTTCGATACGTTCAACCCAAGTCGTTTGTGCAATCGCGCTAAAGTGACTCACGAGAAAGCTCAACACTGTTGGTTTATCGGTGACAGTTTCAGGTAGCACAATATAGGAAGCTTGGGCGGCGCGGACAGATTGGCTCATTCGATTTATCACAGTAATCTAGACAGAGCGCTATTTTAGCAAAAACTAGCTTATAGCACTCGCATGTGACTTAATAAGTTCTAACACAAAATTCATGGTTTTGTGGCAATTAGGCTGGTTCATTAGCCGTAGCTTGTCTTTGTTGTATAAAGGTAGCACCTCTAACCAACGCTGACTGACCCAGGTTGCATCCTCTAAGTGTATGTCATTTTCATATAAACCAAATAGGTCGGGGTTTACCTCATAAAACTGTTCTAACGCTGCGCTTATTAACTCAAACTCACCAATAATCGGCTCTTGTTGCCAGTTATTGCAGGCTAAAGTGCGACTGATCCAAACACCATCTCGACGCTGCGCAGCCGACAAGATTTTAACTCGCTGCTTACCTTCGAGTACAATGCCAAGAGAATCGTCATCTAACTGGTTAAAATCAATAATTTCACACTGCGTTGCCATCTCATAACAGGGAGGCTGACTATTGGCTTTGTTGACGCCAAACACCAGTGGATAATGCAGTTTTAGTACTTCAGCTATTATGCTCAAGTAAGCAGGGTCGACCACGCGGATCTCAACCCTGCCCTCAGGTAACAGTAAAGTATCGTGCGTTAATAACGCCATCTCTTCTGTTCGCATAATAACCTCCAATATAGGTAGGTCAGACCATCTTTTGACGATCGTCAATAAAGCTAAAGTGTAGCAGCTGGTTAAATTTCAGCCACAAGCCTTTCACTCACCTACTCACTTATTAGACAGCTTTTAACCAGGATTTATTGCAGCTTGGTGCACAAGTCTAGAGCAGTTCTATATGCTCAGCTATAGACTGCTTAGCAATAACATCAGCTAAGTCATCCGCTAATACCTGACTCATCGCCGCCGCTTGACACCAATACTTAATTCTAGAATCGCTATCAAAATGTGAGAAATCATTACGATCGGGTAATTTTGCGTAGGGTAAACTTGCTAAGTAAGCATCTGTTGGCGCCAAGATAAGCGCATTATCATAATTACGCTTAGCATCTCGGCGGCGCAGTGATTTATCGAACCAACCCGGCGACATTCGGGCAAAAAAGTGAGGGTACAGCGTCAGCCCTTTCGGCTTATTAAGCGGTAGGTCAAAGTGATAATCAGTAATACCGCCATCATAATAATGACCAGCAGGCGCGCCGTTTATCTCTGTAACAGGCGCCAGTACCCAAGGGATAGAGCCTGTTGCTAACAATACTTGATGAACATTATCTTTAGACAGTCCACAAAATTGGCTAGGTAGATCACTGAGGTTAGCAAAAGGAGATTGTGACTGCTCAACCCCAAATACGTAGCGCTGAAAATGCCAAGCGAGTGTTTTACGGCTGACAAAATTAGTGGTCGCTGCGGTCGCGAGTCCAGCAGCAAGTGAAGCTTTGTTAGCCACACGGTTTAAATGACGGCCACGACAAGCAATATAATGACTATTGATAAAAGGGTTTGACACTATTTCACTGCCACCTTGGCTACCCAATAAACCTGCAAGGATCCCTTTTACTTGCTCAGACACCTCTACAGCTGTGGGTTTACGGTCATAACGCTGACCGATATACAGATCTTCTAGTCGCTGATACGCCGCTAACGGGTTATCTTGCGCCAAACACGCTAACCGCCAAGCACCAGATGAGGCGCCTAATGTATGTAAAGGTTGGCGATGTGACTTAAAAAATTCTCCAAAGAGATATCTATCGAGTCCGGCAATCCCAATCCACTTGGGCCCACCGGATGCGGCTAATAGCTGACTAAACAACTCTGGCTTTAGGCCATTTTCACTTAATGCTTTAAAGGCCTTTGAACCCGCTATAAATCGTAGAGAAGACACACTCACCTCAATAAACAATAATTAACTTTTGCTTTACATAATCAGTACCGTAAACTTGATGCTTAATGGAAGCAACAAGGAAGTGTTATGGAAAATACAACGGTTATTAAACCCTTTCAAAAAGCAGGCTTTGTGCTTATTGCTATCGTCATCGCTTTTATGGCGATTTATTCACGCAATGACAATGAAATCTGGGATTACATCATATTAATTAACCTAGTACTCTCTACTGCCTGGCTCATCCATCTGCTATGGACTCAACGCATTATATTTGCAGCCGCTGAAGTCACGTTTATCAAAATGATGGTGAAATCTGATACCACAATGCCAGAAACTTTGACTCTGAATTACCAAGATATCGATTCAGTTCGCTTGCTAGGCGATCACCTATTTATCCACTCAAGTAGCGGAAAAATCAACTTCCCATTAAAACCTAAGTCCTCAATGGCAGCCAAGCTAAAACAGGCTTTTGAATCTAAAGGGATCCAGTTTGAAGTGAACTCCTGTATCGCCTAACGGTCATAAGCGCTAAACTTCCCTTTATTGAAGTCTTAAACTCAGTTAAATAGCTGAGTTAAGCGACCCTATTAACGAGAAGATTATGATTGTAGACACCTTATCCAACCGCGATCTATACAGCCACATAAGCCCGCGCATAACACAAGCGCTAAACCATTTGGCTGAAACCGATTTCAGTCAGCTTGAAGTTGGCAGTTACGAGCTTGATGGTAAGAACTTATTTGTTATCGTCAATGACTATGAAACTAAACCTCGAGAAGTTGAGCCTTTCGAAGTCCACCAGCAATATATTGATGTGCAATTCGTTGTCAGCGGTGAAGAGGAGTTTGGTTACCTGCCTTTAGCAGAACAAACGCCATCAAAGCCCTATTTTGCCAAGCATGATTACGCTGAATATGACTATCAATCAAATAAAGACCTAGCTGCATTTATTCCTTTTAAAGCAGGTATGTTTGCACTGTTTTTCCCACAAGACATGCATATGCCAGGCACCAGTGCTACGCCGAAACAGGTGCGTAAAGTGGTCATAAAAGTTAAAATTTAGCATCAAAATAGGGGCTAATAACATGAGATTAATGATTATACTGGTAAGCTTATTTAGCAGTATCGCTATTGCTGCTGTATCACCAGAAAAGCTACAAGAGGTAAAAGCGTTGCAGCTTAATGGTGGCAGTATCATCACTGCTGGCTTACCAAGCGAGTCACAGTTCCCACTGTTACAACAAGCGGGTGTTGAATTGGTCATCAATCTTATCCCGATTGGCAACCCAAATGGCCATGACGATGAAGCTGACTTCGTCGCCAACGCTGGCATGCAATATCAACAGATAGATGTCGATTGGCAGCAACCTACAACCGCTAATGTTGAACAATTTTTTGCCATTATGGATGCCAATGAAGGCAAGAATATTTTAATCCACTGCGCTGCCAATTATCGGGCATCTGCCTTTTATTACCTTTATGAGCTAAAAAGAGGTAAAGCAGATAACCTAGATTTCAAACAGCAAACAATGCAGCCATGGGGCAACCTTTCTGAAAGCTTAGCCGAGTACCCGCAATGGGATACACTGATTGAAACAGTAAAAGCAGAGTTAAAATAAGTTTAACTTTGAAGCAATTAAAGCGCCCTTATGGCGCTTTTTTTAGTTCTAATCTCTCAAGCCTCTCCTGTTTGCAGGTAAGAATTAACAATATAATCGGCTAATAAATAGCATCTCTCCAAAGAATATTCTGTTATCCCTCTCAAAAAAAATGTGATCTTGATCATTACTCGCAACCTGCTAATATAGCCTCAAGATATTAGTTATAGCCAAAAGTAATAAGCAGTTTTGGGCTTTAGAATAATAAAAATTAAGAGCTAAACACTATGAAAAACACCACCGAGTTAACCCAAATTTACCTTGATGCCAATGCCACAACTCCAGTGTTACCCCAAGCGGCTACTGCTGCATTATCAGCCATGGAAAACCTATTCGGTAACCCGAGTAGTAGCCACATTACAGGGCTAAAGGCCAAAAATCTGATGGAGCAAACTCGTTTAAGAGCGCAAACTTTGCTTGGCAGCGGTGATGGCAAACTCATCTTTACTAGTGGTGCGACTGAGGGAATTCAAACCTCAATATTGTCTGCATTAATCGCCGCTAAAAGCAGTATGTCTGCAGATAAAAGCTACTCGGTGCTTTATGGAGCAACTGAACATAAAGCCGTACCAGAGTCGATAAAGCATTGGCTGGACGTACTCGATATAACAGCTGAAGTTACCGCTATTCCGGTAGATGAATTTGGCATACTTGATCATAAATTTATTAGCCAACACGCACCAAACGCCTTAATGATCTGCACTATGGCTGTTAACAATGAAACCGGTGTGTATCAAGATCTTTCAGCATTAGAAAAGACGATTCGCAGCGCAAACTCAAATATATTTTGGATGGTTGATTGTGTTCAGTCACTTGGTAAAACCGAGCTAGATTTAAAAACGACAACGATAGATTACGCGCCCTTTAGCGGACATAAGCTATACGCACCTAAAGGGATAGGCTTTGTCTATATCAGGGATTCAGCGCCATTTACACCTTTTATTGCTGGTGGTGGCCAAGAGAGCGGGTTGCGTTCTGGTACAGAAAATCTTCCAGGTATGGCTGCACTGAATGTGATTTTTGAGATGTTACTCAACAAAGAATCATCGCCATTTTCAAGTTCTGAGCAGCTCAAACAATACAGACAACAGATTGCAGCAACGCTAACAGAGTGCTTTAGCGATATTGTGTTTAACAATAGTTTTGAGCATAGCGTTGCGACCACAATTAATTTCGCGGTACCAGGCTTTAGTAGCAAGGAGATAATGGATCTGTTTGATGCGGCTAACATTCGCGTAAGCTCTGGCTCCGCTTGTAGCTCAAAGGTTACCCGCAGTTTTGTACTCGATGCCATGGGGCTACCCGCCTGGCAGAGTGAAGCGGCTATTCGCATGTCTTTTGGCCCTGCGATAACTCAAGCTGAAGTCGATAGCGCCTGCGCACGTATTAAAACAGCATCACAAGCACTGACACAAAGTTGCATGATTTTAGATGATACTAGCGATATTTCTGACAGAAGCGATTTAGACGGCTTGCTGCAGCTGCGATCGGGTGCGAGTTGTACCTGGGTATTCGTGGACTCATCTAGCAAGCAAGCACTTATTATTGACCCGCTGCCAGAACTACAACAAAGACTTGAAACCCTGATTGAATGCCAGAAATTGACTCTGGTAGCCGCCATTGATACCCACGGCCACGCCGACCATGTCTCTGGACGTGAAGCTTTAGCTGCACGCTTTTTAGCGCAACAACAGTCCGATGTATTAGGCTGGCCAAAGACTCAAGATAGCGTCGAGCACTTATCGCTGCAGCTGCAGGCTATCTCTATAGGTTCAAAGCAATTACTCAGACTGCCAACACCAGGTCATACTAGCGATAGCATTAGCTTGTTGCTATGCGAGGCTCCAGTATCGCCCAGCCAACTAGCACAGCAAACACAATATGCATTTTGTGGTGATACCATTTTGATGGGTAGCCTAGGACGAACCAACTTCGACTCAAGCTGCAGCCAAGCGCTGTTTAATAGCTTAAAATTGATTAGAGACAGTATAAGTAATACGACTTTGATCTGCGCCAGCCACGATTATAATAACGAATTCACCACCAGCCTAAACGCTGAAGTGAGCCGTAATGAATTGCTTAAAGCCGTACTAGAAAATCAAATATCGGTGGATATTTTCCTGCAACGTAAAGCACACCTTGATACCCACCTAAATGATGAAGTCGGTACCGAGATAATGTGTGGTGCAATTATTGGTAACTGTGATAAATCCAATATTAAAGAATTTGACGCAACAAGCTTGGCTGCGGCAATTAAACAAGATGATAATGTCTGTATTATCGATATCCGTGAACCCCATGAATATGCACTGAACCACTCCACGCAGTCGAGTCAAAATGTACCGTTAACGCGCTTAGTGCAGTTTATCCAAGAGCATCAAAACCAAAAGCATAAGCAATGGGTGTTAGTTTGTCGCAGTGGCAGTCGCTCTATGATTGCAGCGCAGGCAATGCATCGACTTGGATTCGAGCAAGTTTCTCACCTTAAAGGCGGCTATGCATTGAGTTCATAGACTATTGATAGTTGAGAAGAACAATAAGCCCTGTACTGATAATACAGGGCTTTTTATTTAACAGGATTAGGAACTCAGGATCTGCTGACACCGTTTTGGCTTTGTCTTCTCTCTCTTTTTAGCAGGCTTATTGTTCGGCTTACTTTTAGGCTGCTCCTTTGGCTGAGTATATTGTTGCTTCCACCAACTAAGTTCACCACAACCATTACCCTTTGGAATCGCTGCCTGATTGATGCAACTAGTATCATTTTTGGGGCATTTCAGTCTGACGTGCATATGGTAGGTATGCCCCCACCAAGGTCGCACCTTGTTAAGCCATGCGTCATCGCTAAGCTTCATGTCACATAGATGCTGCTTAATCACAGGACTGACAAAAATGCGTGCAACACGACTATCTTCCGCTGCTAACTGCAACATACGAGTATGTTGCGCTTGCCACTGCTTGCTATCAAGGCTGAACTGCTTGGTATTAACAATATCAATGGGTTCTGGTTGAGCACGTTGCTTTACCGTTAACGGCTGCTCAGTAAGCTTAAGCCAGATATCAACATCTAACCCAATTTGGTGACTTGAATGACCATGAGAAAAATTGCCACCTCGTGGCATAGACATATCAGCAATTAACACATTGGATTGCTGATATTGCTGTAGTTTGTGGCTGTAATCGCTGATAAAAGAAATCAGTTGCGGATGACCAAAGTAACGTTGCCGTTCAGTACGAATAACTTGAAAACCAACGCCTGACAAAGGCAGTGCTTCGCCACCAGCTAAGCAGCCATTAGCATAGCTACCGACTGCGGCGGCATCGCCGTTAAAAGGGCTATTTACTCGCTCCCACGGGTTAGCAAATGCAGTTGAACTTGCCAGCAAAAAGATGACGTTCAACCACACCAAGGCGCTGTTGCTGCTAAGTTTATTCACACAATTAAGCCTCACCTCATACCATTAGGATAGTTTTACCATTGCTATAAGCTTAAGCGAGTTTCTATTTCTAAATAAGTTTAGCTCACTTGATGGTTTTTATTCTGTCTACGATATCTGGCAATGACACGCTGATTTTGATGGATATTGACCTCAAGTAGGTTGATTAAATGCTGCAAGGATTCTAGTGGCGGAATAATATCAGTTGCAGTAACCGCTTCGACTTCTTTAGCTAGATGATGTAAACGGCTGGCATAGAAGTTTGCTGCCATATCTTGTATCGAGTGAGCAAGAATATGGATATCTCTAACATCATCCTTATCAAAAGCTTGTATAAGTTGAGTAATAGAATGCTCCGCAAACTCTTTAAATGAGTCAACCAGCTCTTCTATTTTGACATAGTTATTATCGTGAATTTCGAGCAACTGTTTGAAGTCAATATCAGCTTCTGTGATGTTAAGTTCTTCCTTTTTATGACGCGCTAGCGCTACCACTTTATTGTCACAACTCTCTGCCTGACTTATTTGATCAGCCAAATGCGTTTTGCAGATCAAATGCGCATGCTGACCTAGTGCATCTCGAAAGCTCTGCTCCTGTAAAGGCTTGGTCAATACGTGATTAGCGCCTGCACCAATCATATTGTCATGGGCTTGCTGAAAAACATCAGCAGTACAGGCAAAAATAGGGATATCTAGCTTAAGATTTTTCCTTATAAACTCTGTCGCTTCAATGCCGTCCATCTCTGGCATATGATTATCCATCACCACTAAATCGTACTGCTTGTTTTGCACCATCTGAATGGCCTCTAAGCCATTGATAGCGACATCGACACTATGACCTAATCGCTGGCAAAAGGTTTTAGCCACTAAGGCATTAATTTTGTTGTCTTCAGCAATCAATATATTGATGTTCTCAGGTAAATTGCTAGGTGTAGTATCTTTGCTTGTAGTGGTTTTAGGTTGTGATTTAGCCCGTGTAATAGCCAAGAAAATGGCAAAGCAGGTGCCTTCCCCCATTTTACTGGTAATAGAGATCGTACCGTCCATTAGCTCAACGAGTTGCTTGACGATGGACAAACCAAGCCCGGTGCCGCCGTATTGGCGAGTTGTTGAAGACTCTGCCTGCACAAAAGGATCAAAGATCGATGCCAGCCGCTCCTGCCGGATCCCTATTCCGGTATCAGTGATGGTAATTTCTACGCCCTGTTTCCCCTCTGCATTTACCCCTTGTTTAAATCTAAGAGACACGCTGCCCTGCTCTGTAAACTTAACCGAATTACTCATCAGGTTATAAATCACTTGTCTTATCCGAGACTTATCACCTTTAAAAGATTGATCTTCATCGATGCCATTTTGCACAAATAATCTAATATTTTTCTCTTCACAGATAGGCTCGTAGGTATTACGAATAGGCTCAAGCACACTACTAAATTTGAAGACTTCACTTTCTAATTCCAACTTGCCTTGCTCTACTTTTGAAAAATCGAGAATATCATTGAGCAACGAGGTTAGATGGTTACCCGATTCCAATAGAATCTGGATCTGCTTGCGATGTTCGGGATTATCTAGATTAGGCTCAATAATTTGCGCCATTCCCAAAATACCATTTAGCGGTGTTCTTAACTCATGGCTCATTGTCGCAAGGAAGGTTGATTTGGCTTTGTTAGACACATCAGCCTTAATAACCGCTTGTGCTAAATCTTCTTGCATCTGCTTGCGGGCAGTAGTGTCTCTTTCAACTGCAATAAAGTTACTCACCTCTCCCCGCTCATCGGTGACCGCACTGATATTCATGTCGACCCAATAGGGAGTCCCATCTTTATGGTAGTTGACGACCTCCGATGCAACAGACTGGCCAGCCCTCATTGCTCGGCCTATTTTATCGACCTCCTCTTTATTGGTATTTTCACCCTGCAATACATCACCAGGTTTCTTACCTTGCAACTCTGCTAGGCCATAACCCGAGATGGTGGTAAAACCTTTATTTAGCCAGGTAACAACCCCCTGCTTATCGGTGATAATAAAGCCATCTTGAGCATGCTCAGCAACCAAAGCCAACATATCTTTCTCTTTCTCCGATGCTGTTAGGCTTTGTAAAATCAATCGCTCTTTGCGGGTCTGCTCCTGCAATTGCACACGATAGTAAAATGAGAAAATAACCACCAGCAACATGCAGCTGACCAGCAGGCTTTGCTTAGTATCTTCAACAACTGACAGCCAAAATAACCCCTGTTCATTAATATCCTGCCGCACCTTAGCATTCAGTATTTGTTGGTTTTTGAGAGATATATCCTGCTTTATTTCCGCTAGGATCTGTGCATGTCTGCGTAAGCTTTTAAAACTATTGGACTTTGCAAGCTCAGGGCTAACCAGGCTAGAAATAGGAAAAGACATTGTTTGCCCGATCATATGGATCCGATCATCACTGTTGGGCATTTTTTGCCACAAATCCTGCTGTAGTAGCTTAATGGTATGATTCGAGTATTCCTGTGAAATTTTGAGGCGTAATATGGTCTCAAGATCTGTTACCAACGCTGTCACTGAAGCCGATAACTGAGTGGCATGACCTGATATTTGTGGATTGCTTAACAACAGCCACTGCACAATAGAAAGATTCTCCGGCAGTAAACTTTTTTGTAGCTGTTGCACATGGCGCTCAGTCCCTACCAACGCATCAGAAATAGCATCGTAATCCAAGCCGTTGCTCACCTCCATTTTAAAAACATCGTCCCGGACAGAGAGGATGTTATGACTCAGCTCGGTATAAGCATGCTGATATTGCTGCACAATATAAACTTTGGCGAGCAACATTGAGACCACCAATACTGTTAGTGTCGCCAACATAACTAAACAGTTAGTGCTGGTTTTATAACTTAAAGCCTTCATCGATTTAATTCCTTAAGAACCGGAGGTTTAGGCGCGGTAAGTGAATCTAAGAACGCCACCAATTCTATTAGCGTTGTGGCTTCTAGATCTTTACCAAGCTGCACTTTAGCCATCACCAAAACGGCTTCTTCTAAACTCTTAGCACGGCCATCATGAAAATAGGGGGCTGTTATTGCGACATTGCGTAAACTCGGCACCCTATATACATATTTATCATTAATATCATTGGTTTGCTGGTAACGGCCAAGATCTGCATTCAACGTCTCTAGCGACTCTACGCTGCCAAATTTCTGAAACAGGTTGCCACCGACATTGCGTCCTTGGTGGCAATAAATGCACCCTAACGACTGAAACTTTTGCCAACCTAGAGCGGCAGCTGAGGACATTGCACTGGTATCACCCTGTAAGTATTTATCAAACGGCGCGTCCGGAGTATTGAGCTGCAACATAAAAACGATCAGTGCATCTTTAACAGTGTCCTCTGTAATTCCCTCATCATAATGCTCAGCAAAAGCACTCTGATAGCTGGCCTGACTTGATAATCGCGCCACGATATCGTCCCAATTACTGTTCATCTCTAATGGATTGTGGATAGGCCCGTCGATTTGCTCATACAAACTATTTGCTCGTCCATCCCAGAAAAATCGGCTATTGAGTCCAATATTAAACACCGTAGGCGAGTTTCGATTACCCGCGCCTTTCACTCCTGTTGAGACTGCAATATCTTCAGCACCATTGGCATAAATATGATGGCAAGACTCGCAACTAACTTGCCCATTCGAGGATAATTGAGGATCTAAAAATAATCTTAGCCCTAGGATAATGTGGGACTTTTTATCTGCTTCAAAGACAAAGGCGGGGACAGCAGCAATCGCGGTCTGTTCTAATATGCGGCTAGCTTGTGATAATTGAGCGTGTTCTTCGTCAATTTCAACCCTTTTGACAAAGCTTGCTTGCTGTTTGGACTCTTGCAATAGATATACGCCGAAACCGAAAATAATCAATGTCGCTATTATCCAGCGATATTTGAATATCATGGCTAACCTCCCTGTGAGTTTATGCAGCAATCCTTCGCTACATTTAGTTTTCAGTTTAGTTAAAGCCTTCAATAATGCGAATATTCAGTGCAATGAGTCATTGACCACTTCTCCCTACAACAACAGTATCTTTACTTGAATGATTAAGGTGCAAAGTGTGCTGAGATTTATAGTTTCACTGAAGCTTCACCAAGGATTACAAAGACTTCACCCTCTAGATATTTCCTTGTTATGTGGAACTGATAAGCTGAAAAAACCTCGCGAACACAAATAGAATTAAAAACAATGAAAACAGCCATATACTTTATAAAACATCTATTAACATTGCTGCTATCGCTCATCATTAACAGTCAGATTATGGCTCATGCCTCCTCGCAAGGACTACAGCATACTGCCATTGTGAGTGCTCACGAGTACACACACCAATCGAGTGTATTTAAACAGCCTAGGCGCTTTATGGTGTCGCTTCCTGAGCGCTACTATGCCAGTGATAGACATTTCCCGACTCTGTATATTATTGATGCTGATTTTCAGTTCCAGCATGTTTCGGCGCTGGTAAAACACCTCGCACGCATGGGGAAATTACCGCCGATGATAGTTGTAGGCATCGCCAATCAAGGCGACGATGACTATCTCTACACCACTACCTGGGCAACAGAAGATAAAGCATTTGGCGGTGCGGCAGAATTTCATCACTATCTTACTGGCGAGCTAGTCCCCCTGATAAATAAAGAGTTCAAGAGCAACAGCCAGAAAGCCCTCGCCGGCTACTCTCTTGGGGGCTTGTTTACGCTTTACAGTATGATGCAGCAAGACAGCCCTTTTAATGCTTATCTTGCCATGAGTCCTAGCGCTTGGTTTGATGACTACAGTGTGGCGAGTAAACTAGAGTCGCTGCTACAAAAAAATAAACTATCTGCCCCACTGTTTTTCTCTGTTGCTCGTGAAGAAGATATGGGAGTCGATAAGGTTGCAGCAGCTTTTGCCGCTTCAGCTGATAATTCACTGCAGTGGCAATTCAAGTCTTACCCGACAGAGAATCACTTCACCACGGCGCTACCTGCGCTATACGATGGTTTACAATTCTTAGCGCCAAACTACGCCACTGATGGCACAGATATGCTCGCTATAGGTGATTACCAAGCGGTAATCAAACACTTTCAAACACTGCAAAAACAGTGGGGTGGCTTTCAGTTTGAATGGTTACAAGCTTATCAGTTTGCCAAATACCTATTTTGGTCGAAGCAGGTCGATAAGGTAGATGAAATACTCGCTGCAATTGAACAGAGTTTTCCTGAGTCAGTAACAATTGTCAGCATTGAGATCGCCAAAGGGTTACTCATTAAAGGAGATAACCAACATGCTAAAACCATACTAGAGAAGGTAAAGCTAGAGGGTGAACAAAGTCCAAATTGGCACAAACAACTCAGCCTTTACTACAAGGCAAATGGCGATGAAAAAAAAGCTCAGCTGCACTTTGAAAAAGCACTCGCCTTGGCAGACAAATATCAATTCGAAAGCTGGGAAATTTGGGAGTTAAAATAAAACCAAGTAAGAAAGCGGAGCACTCCTGCTCCGCGTACTAAATAATCTAATAGTAACCAGGATCAATCATTAAGCAGGTTAGGCAACCTACGTTGTGGTAGCAAAAAAATCACTGCCTCCAACAACGCCTTAATCAATTGTTACTTGCTCACACCAAAAGACCACTGTAACCAAAAAGGTTGCACAGAGCGCCCGGGCAGACTAAAGCCGAGCCCTCTCATTGCAACCTCCTCTAGCTATCCAGCTAAAGACAATCTATTACGCCCTAGTCACTGCGTGTATAGAGCTTGATGTTTCCTTTAATCTAAAGCTTCAAAATCCTGACTTATGCCCTTTTTAGCAGTATCTTGATATAACCAGCGATATAATGTTGGCAGCACAAGTAAAGTCAGTGCGGTTGAACTAAACAGACCACCAATGATCACCACCGCTAACGGCTGTTGAATTTCACTGCCGACACCCGATGAAATAAGGATAGGTATCAGTCCTAATGCAGAGGTCAGCGCCGTCATTAACACTGGACGCAAACGCCCCACTGTTCCCTCATAAACCGCATCATACAGCGACGCATTAGACTCTCTCTTAACGCTTGCACGGCGTTGATTTATCGAATCCACCAATACCACACCATTGAGTACCGCGACCCCAAACAGGGTGATAAAGCCAATCGAACTAGGCACTGAAAGATAGGTGCCACTGACATACAAGGCAACCACACCGCCAATCAGTGCTAACGGCACGTTGGCCATAATCAGCCCGACCTGCTTTATTGAACCAAACGAGAAGTACAGTAGCAGCGCAATCAATGCGATGGAGATAGGAACCACCAACATTAACTTTTGTTGCGCCCGTTGCTGGTTCTCATATTGACCACCAACCACCACAGTGTAGCCTGGTGGTAATTCAGCTTGGGGAACCACGGCATAGATATCGTTGACCACAGAACCCATATCACGCCCCGCGACATTAGCCTGTACCACCACCCGGCGCTGGACATCATCTCGGCGAATATTAGGAGGCGCCATCTCGATAACCACATCGGCTACTTCACCTAAACGCACCGTCGCGCCATTGGCACCAGTCAAAAGCAAGTCACGCAATGCATCTGGTGCGCTGCGGTACTCTTCGGCCAAACGTACATTGATATCGTAACGCGCATTGCCATCAATCACTTGCCCAGCACTAACTCCACCAACACCCTGGCTGACCAAGCTCATAACAGTATCGACACTGATCCCATACCGCGCTAACAGATCACGCTTAGGGCGCACCACGAGCTGCGCTTCACCACTCACCTGCTCCAATGACACATCAACAGCGCCAGGGATATTTGTCACTAACTCCGTTAACACTTGGCCTCGCTCAGATAATACATCTAAGTCGGGACCAAAGATCTTAATGGCCAGTTGGGCTTTGACGCCAGACAGTAGCTCATCGACTCGGGTCGCAATCGGTTGAGAGAAAGTAAACAATAAACCCGGATAGATACTGAGTCTCTGCTCCATTTTACGCTGTAGCTCTAGACGAGTTTCGGCGTGCTGCCACTCATCTATCGGCTTAAGACCAATATAGATCTCGATATTACTTACCGGTTCAGGATCGCCGCCTAACTCAGGAGCGCCTATACGGCTAAGTGCATAGTCGACTTCAGGAAACTCAAGCAACATAGCTTCGAGTTTAGGAGCAACATCTAAAGAGGTACCTAAACTCGCAGTTGGTGCTAAAGTGACCCGCAGGTTAATCGTGCCCTCTTCCAGCTCTGGTACGAATTCAGTGCCAAGCTTTGGCAGTAAAGCCATACTCATGGCAAACATCACTAAAGCAGTGATTAGCACCACTTTCGGTTTTGCCATTGTGGCCGTCAGCAGTTTGCGATAGCCAGCTTCAATCGGTTTGAGGACGGCACTTTCTCTAAGCGTTACACCACGTTTAAACAGGTAGACCGCTAACGCAGGAACCGCAATAAGTGCCACTAACAACGCAGAGATCATCGCAAGTATGATACTGACCGCCATCGGCTGAAACAGCTTACCTTCGACCCCCTCTAGGGCAAATAACGGCGCAAACACCACAATGATAATTGCGGTCGCAAAGAAGATAGGACTGCATACCTCCTTTGCCGCCAACATTACCCGCATCGCGATACCACTGCGGCCAGTTGCATCGATACCGTCTTCATCGGCATGATAAGGGTCTACCTCACCTGAAGCGCGAGTTTGAGCCGCTGCCAAGTGGCGCCTATCGGGCTGAGTCAGGTGCTTAAAGATATTCTCAACCATCACCACTGAGCCATCCACCAACATGCCAATCGCCACCGCCAAACCGCCAAGTGACATTAAGTTTGCTGACATACCAAAGTAAGACATCACCATCAGTGCCAAGCCAATCGACACTGGAATAGACAGTAACACCAACATGGTCGCACGGATATTGACCAAAAACAGCGCTAAGATCACCACAATAAACACAAATGCCATCAACAAGGCATCACGTACCGTCTCTACCGCTTTATCAACGAGATCCGCTTGGTCATAAAACACCTCAAACGACACGCCATCCGGTAGAGCTTGCTCAATTAGAGCAGTGCGAGCACTGATGTCATCAATGGTGGCTTTAGTGTTTGCACCCATCCGCTTAAGCACCACACCAGCAACAACTTCGCCTAACACTTGCTTATTACCGGCATCGTCACGGCGGGTCATGGTTACCGCACCGACGCGGATCTCACTGCCATACTCGACCTTAGCAATATCACTCACCCTTACTGGTGTACCGCTAACTTCTGTAAGTGGGATTTGGGTAATCGCTTTTAAACCCGCATCGCCTGCAGGTAGTAAACCATAACCCCTCACCACGAGTTGCTCTTGGCCTTGATCCATAAACCAACCGCCTGCGTTGCGGTTGTTACTCTCTAATGCGCTAGTGACTTGCTCCATCGACAAACCATAACTACGCATCTTATTTGGATCGATTTTTACTTGGTACTGACGCACTTCGCCACCAAACGACAGCACCTCTGTCACGCCGCCAACAGGCATCATGATGAGCTTAACCAAATAGTCATTAAGGCTTCTTAACTCCGATGCATCAACATTAGAGCCGGGTTCAGCCCGTAAAATATACTGATAAATCTGCCCTAAACCAGAAGTGTTAGGGCCGATTTCAGGCACGCCGACTCCGTCTGGGATCATCTCTCTGGCTGCTTGTAACTGCTCAAACACCTGTTGGCGAGCAAAATAGATATCCGTTCCCTCAGCAAATACCACAGTGACAATCGACAAACCGGTACGCGAGAGTGAACGCACCTCTGTCACCGATGGCAGCGCGTACATGGCTGATTCAACCGGATAACTAATGAGTTTCTCAACCTCTTCAGCGGCAAGTCCTTCCGCAGCAGTGTTAACCGTCACTTGCACATTAGTTACATCAGGAAATGCATCTAGGTTAAGTTTTGGCAGCATAGCAGCACTGGCAACTAAGGCTCCGATAAGCGCAAGTACCACCATCAGACGATTGCGGATCGCAGCGTCTATTAATTTCTGTAACATAGCGTTCGCCTCCTAGTGATTGTGAATATCAAAGCCAGATTTAGCTTGCTCGGAAGCTAAGAAGAATGCACCTGAAACCACTACTTTTGAGCCTGCAGCCAAACCGCGAACCAAGTTCATACCGCGTTGACGCTCAACCACTTCAACCTCTTGTGCTTCAAAACCATCTTCATCTTCGATAAACACCTGCCAGTCACCATCTCCTCCTCTTGTGAGTGCTGCATCAGGTAAAATCACCCCGCCTTGCTGGGCATCAGGTAGATATAGCTCAGCAAACTGGCCTGCGTGCAGTACATGACCTGCATTTTCGAAACTCACCAGAATCTGCTCGGTACGGGTAACACTGTCGAGCTCATGGGAACGGCCAATAATCTTAGCTTCTAAACTTTTATTACCGACCTTAACAATCGCCTTACTACCAATACTGACTTTCTCAGCTTGAGTAGGCGTTAACTCTGCTTGTACCCAAAGATGTGATTCATCGGTGAGTTGCATCAGTGCAGTACCTGCGGGAATAACTTGTCCCAGCATGGCCAAATCTTGTTGAACGCGGCCGGTAATTGGCGCGAGTAATTGGTAACTACCGATATTCTCAGGGTTTGAAGCCAACGCTTTAATTTGCTTGGGTGTCATCTTCATCGCTTCTAACGTGGCGCGCTTAAGCTCTGCATCAACTTGTGCTTGCAGTCGGCGGCTAGCACTGACAGCACTTTTGCTCATACGCTGGACTCGGCTCCACTCAGCCTCTGCATTAATGTAATCAGCTTGTGCTTGTGCAACAGCAACGCCACCAAGAGTCAGCAACACATCACCCTGCTTCACTTCCTGACCCGGCACGACATTGCGTTTTTGTACTCGCACATCGACTTGTGGCGCTATCGTGATAGTGCGGTCGCGATCAACCACCAGAGTTGCCGTGGCGACGGCCTCTAAACTGAAGTTCTGTTCGGTTAAATTCACCACCTTGATCCCTGCTAACTCCCGCTGCTCTGCCGTCAACGTTAGCGCATCGAGTCCATGATCCTCTTCTGTTTCTGTAACAGCGCCATGACCATGACCATCATCCTCTGTCACCACTGATTTAGCTGGCAGCTCCTGCGTATGGTCATGCCCTTCACCCGCATTCGCGACGATAGGCATCACTAATGCACTACTCAATGCCATGATCAAACCAAAACTCATGGCTCGAGTGATTGCGTTAAATCCGAAGACGACTTTTTGAGGATCATTATGCGTTGAGGTATTCATATATTCTGCCGAATTGATGCGATTAATTTTGATGGTGTCTGTTGTAATATTTTTCATTATCTAACCCTTACTTAGTTTGAGAGCGCGCGGCTTGTGCAAGTTGACTATTGAGGTAAGACTCAAGTTGACCACTTGCTCCCATCCACGTTAACCAGCTCTCATACAGAGCAGATTCCAACGTGAGTCCAGCAAGATAACTGCTGCTCATTTGCCTTTGGCTTTGCAGGTAATCACTGGTGTTGATGTCACCGGTTTTCCATTGCTGAGCTAAGCTCTTAGCGGCCTCACCACCAGAAGTAAGCACTAACTCATGCCAATCCTGATAGCGCTGCTTTAACCTAGGTAAGCTCAGGCTAAACTGCTTCTGTTGCTGTAATAACACCCGCTCTCTGGCGAGGTAAGTTTGTTCTGCGATAGCAATCTCTTCATTCGCCACAGCGATAACTTCGCTGTAGTTGTTTCTAAATTGCAATGGAATAGAAACACCGACACCGACTTTGTTGTCTTCACCTTCTCGCTCAGCACTTAAACTAATCGTTGGGTCAGCGGCATTATCAGCTTTGGCTTGCTTGGCAGCGACTTTGGCAATCAACACCTGCTGATAAGCACTTTTTAGCGCGGGTAGTTCAGGGGAAACCTCAGGCTGGCTAGCTTGGGGACTAAGCGCATTCAGAAAGCCTGAAAATGGCAGCTCAATATCGCCAAACAAGCCAAGTACTGCACCATCGGCGGCAATTGATGCCTGCTCTGCGATGGCAGAATCAGCAGCATTGTTGGCAAGTTCAAGTTGCATTAACTGCAGTTCAACAGTGGAGATATCACCGACCTCCAAGCGTTGACGTGCTATATCCAATTGCGCTTTAGCGCGCTCAAATTGTTGCTGTTGAAACTGCAACGCCTTTTTAGCTTGAGCTTGGCTGACCAATGCCTGTAGGCGCTCAGCCAACATTTGGCTGCGCTCTAGCGTCATATCAGACAGTAGTATTTCACTTTGAAGCTGTGCCATACGTGTGGCAGCACCGCGTTTATCGCCCCAGTCTATGGTTTGACTGATGTCGAGGCTATAAGTGTCGTCCGACTCTTCAGAGTCATTTGCTTGATAGCTCACACCCAATTCAGGGTTATAAACAGCTTTGTCAGCCGCCTGAATACTTAATTCAGCTTGCTGACGACGTGCATTTTGCACTTGGATTTCTGGAAGCGTGTTAAAACGCAGCATCACTTCTGGTAACCAGTCATTAAACTGTGCGGCACCAGAATTGGATGCGCTTAACGCTATTGAAGGTACTACTGCCATTAAGTCTGTTTCTGCTGCTATTACCTGTGAAGTAATAGCATTACTGGCCAAGTAGCCGAGCAAAACAGTGGCGATCATGGTTTTTTTCATCGCGGATCCTATCTATCCGGCAACACGTTTCCACTAACGCCCTATTAAGTATGCATAGAGAACACAAACTCATCGGTACGTTAATCAAAACCGTGTTTCGGCCGAATGTCATACAGATTGCCTAAGACACCGTGGTCTTTGACAGCCTGTATCAATCTTTATGGAGCAGTATGGATAAGCACTTACTGTTAACTGCACAGCAGTCGCAGCAACAACTCACTTGCGGCTTATTCATACTCATTAGAAACTAAAGATTCAGCAAAGATCTCATACAACAGTGCAGCAGCTAAACATCATCAAGATGCAAGCTCAGCAAAGACTGTAGAGACACTAATACTGTTAGGATTAAGCGATTGGGGGGCGGTAATCTCGCAGTTGAACTGGAGGAAGATATTGTTTGTCGACACTAACAACTAGATCGCCGACAGGCACTGAGGGGGAAATTGATTCAATAGCCATAGCGGTAACATGACCACCATGACAGGGACAATCTAGACACAGATCGAAATTCTGCGATTCCGTTTTAGCAATAGTATGTTCATGTTTTATCGGGTCAGCTTGTTCGTTCTGTTGCTGTTCAAGAGGACAAGTGCAGTCACCGATACACTGAGCAAAGGTGGTGATATCAGCTGTAAACTGGATATGCGGGTGTGATTCACTCTCCTCTTCGTGATCTCCTAAATGCAATTGGTGCGCGCCAAGGTTGCCGCCTGCAAACTGCAGCAGCACAATAGCGATAAGCACTGTTGCCATCTTTAGAAGGTTTTGGGGAGCAAATAAACGCAAATGACACCTTAATAAATCAAATGAAACATATAGCTGTAGCCAATAAGACTAGGATAGTAGCCTAAAGTTCACTTAGAGCAACTTTTAAATCGCACTTAGTGAACTCAGTCGCAACTCTAACATTGTCTATTATTGGGTATTACTTAAAAACACAATGCTTAGCGTAATCAGCAGCTTCGTTGGTACTCCAATCACCTGACGGCTTGTCACTCATCTGTTTACACCAGGCTTCACTACCCACTTCTGGCGCGCAAGCTGTCATGCCTAAAGTAAGCACTAGTGCTAAGCTAGCAGCTGAAATTTTTGATAGAGACATCTAATAATCCTTTTATATATTGGCAAGCTAATTGCCACTAGTATACCCAAAAATATAGCGTTAGGTGCGCTCTGCAATCCAATCAATTGCTTGTTGTTTCTGCTCTAACGGAAACCAAGCCACCTCACCTTGCATAAAGGGCCCAAGCAACTTAACCGCATTACCAAACCAATCGGGTCCACCAACAAGCACTAAGGCTTCAAAATTAGGTAGTTGCACCTCACCGCTGCCCGCTAACGACTGATGCTCCCAACCTTCGAGCAACACATCTGCCTCTACATATAGACACACCTTACCGGTGTTATCTTGGTATTTTTCAATCATCGGCTGCAGGATGTGGCCATAATCTTCGGTCGACAAACGACCACTGGCAAATAAACTAATGACGCCTTTAGTGATATCCGGAATTTTACACAGCATATTTAGACCCCATAACGCTATACTTTAATGCAGAAAGTCGAATCGATAATTGCTTGATGATAGCAAATCAATGTTGAAGGAAAAGCGGCTTAAGCCCTTATTTTAGCTTAAAGTCTGTTAACATTGACCTTCATCAAGCTTAGCAGTATCGGCTTTGTCTTGAAATGAACCTTATACAGTGGGCATTATTCATTGGCATTAATCAAAATATCCAACTCAGTTTCGATTCAAGATAGCGAACTGGAATGGCAATTTATCCGTTCAAGTGGCGCAGGAGGCCAGCACCTTAATAAAGTGTCGACTGCTGCCCAGCTTATCTTTGATATAAAAAACTCCTCTTTGCCTGAGTTTTACCAAGCACGTCTGCTCGCCAAAGCTGATCACCGCATCACTAAGAGTGGCAAAATCATCATTAAGTGCCAACAAAGTCGCAGCCAAGACTTTAATCGTCAAACTGCGCTTGAGCAGTTTATCGCCTTGGTCGCCAGTGTATCGGCAGTGCAAAAGAAACGCATCGCCACCAAGCCCACTAAAGGCAGTCAACGACGTAGAGTCGATGCAAAAAAACAGAAAGGGGCAACCAAAGCCCTAAGACAGAACAAAAGCGGTTATTAATTAACTATCAAATTCTGAGTTCGACAACAGGGTGATTTTTTGTTGAAATTAGTTCATCTTAAACGATTTATCCAAGGGAATTTTTCATGAGCAGCCAAGCAAAAGTATTACTCGTTAATGGTCCTAATTTGAACCTGCTCGGTCGCCGAGAGCCTGGCCATTATGGCCATCACACCCTTGAGCAAATTGTTAATGGCTTAAAGCAGCAAGCTGCAGATGCCAATCTACAACTCGAGCATATCCAATCAAATGCTGAGCACCTGTTAATTGAGGCGATTCACAGCACAGATGCCGACTTTGTCATTATTAACCCAGCGGCATTAACTCATACCAGTGTGGCACTGCGTGACGCATTGTTAGGCGTTGCAATTCCGTTTATTGAAGTACACTTATCTAATGTCCATAGCCGTGAGCCTTTTCGTCATCATTCCTACTTTTCAGACAAAGCAGTTGGAGTTATCTGCGGCCTAGGTGCTCAGGGATATCAATTTGCGCTGCAATCAGTGATCACCCAACTGAACGCTACAAAACAGAAATAAGGTCAGCCAGTCAATATGGATATTCGTAAAATAAAGAAGTTAATAGAACTGGTTCAAGAGTCGGATATTGCCGAACTAGAGATCAAGGAGGGTGAAGAGTCTGTGCGTATTTGTCGCCACAGCCCTGTACCGATGCAAGCTGGCTCGCAAACCTATTTGGCGCCGGCAAGCAGTGTTGCAGCGGCAACCGCAACTCCAACCGTAAGCAATGACAGTAGCATTATCGATGATAGTGATATCCACAAACTGTTGTCGCCAATGGTGGGTATCCTTTACCTCAATGACAAAAATACAGGTAAGCCGCTGTCGGTTGTAGGACAACAGGTAAAGCAAGGTGACATAGTGTGTGTCATCGAAGCCATGACCATGATGAACAACATTGCCGCTGACAAAAGTGGCACCATAACTACGCTACTCATTGAAGATGGCGACCAAGTTGATTTCGAACAAGCTATTCTTGTTATCGAATAACATTTTTAAGAGGTTAAACCGCAATGATCCTGATCACTGGCGCAAGCTCTGGCTTAGGTGCCGCATTAGCAAAGCTCTATAGCCAAGAGCAAGCCGTTTGTATTAGTGGTCGCAATGCTCAGCGCTTAGAAGCAGTCGCTGCAACACTTGAAGACAAGGCAAATGCCTACTGTTGCGATTTAACCGATGAGCAGTCAGTTAGCTCTCTGTTTAATTCTCTGCCACACACACCTTCACTGATCATTCATAGTGCAGGCAGCGGCTACTTTGGCGCTATTGAGCAACAGTCTGCTGTCGCAATTAAAGATCTGCTCAACAACAATGTCACCTCAGCAATAATGCTGTTACGTGAAGCTGTAAAACGTTATAAAAATAAGCCTGTTACTGTGGTGATGGTGATGTCGACTGCAGCGCAAATCGCCAAAGCAGAAGAGTCGACATATTGCGCCGCTAAATGGGCAGTTCGCGGTCTTGTTGAGTCGGTAAGACTTGAATTAAAAGGACTGCCAATGAAACTTATAGCTGTATACCCTGGCGGTATGGCAACCTCTTTTTGGGATACCAGCGGCAAAAGCCTTAATACCGATAGCTTTATGAGTGCTGACGAAGCGGCAACAATGCTCAAGCAAGCGCTAACAGCAACAGAACATGGTTATATTTCTGACATCACCATTAATCGAGGCTAATACCAAAAGCAATAATAAACAGAGTAAATTAAAGCTGAACGGTTTTCTATAATCAAATTATGTTGCTATTCATTTAGGAGCTTTATGCGAAACACCCTTATATTTTCTCTTTTTACTGCGCTGTGCTTGTTTATCGGCTACCACGCTTACTTTTTTATTATGCCTAGCGTCAAAATCAATAATGAGTCAGGACAACTACTAACGCGTGTCGAAGTTAGCCTGCCTAATAACAATCTGGTATTCGACAGTATTGAACCATCACAAAGCATGCGAATTCACCACAGCACAGAACAAGCTGACGGTGAATATAGCTACCGAGTAAGATTATCTTCTGGACAACAAATTAATGGTCGTTGTGGCTACGTCACTCACAACCAATATATGAAAGTCTTAACGCTCACCATTAATAGAGAACATCAAGTAAGCTGCATAGAGTAACGATGGGGTTAAGCATCGAGCACCACTTCTTGCATTAAGCTTTCTATCTGCTTAAAGCTTGTTTGCGCATTTTTATAATCCAATTCAATTAATATCAGATCGCCATTTAACGCCATCACTAACGAGGGAAAACCTTGGATAGGCAAGCGACGCGTTTGATTAATCTCTTGCTGCAAACGTTGCTGAGTATCCTCACTGTTTAACGCGCAGGCAAAGGCAGAACTATCCATACCAAGTTCAGTTGCAATACTGATTAGCGTGTCATCATCTGATGGATTCTTAGCCTCCAAATAATACGCCTGTTGCACTGCTTGATAAAACTGCTGTTCCAAGCCTTTATCTCGTGCCAACAATACACCGCGACAAGCAGGATAAGTAGCACGTCTTGGTTGGCACTTTGCCCAAAAATCAAAATTAAACTCTGTGCCCAATTGCTGTGAAACCTGTTGCCATGTCTGTTGTAAAAACTCTTCCATCTCTTCGGGCATAGGTTCATCTGTATCAGCTGCAAGCCCGCCCAATCGATATTCTATAGAAAGCTGCGGGAACTGCTGTTTAAGCTGCTCCTCCAAGAATGTCCATGTAGGCTTATAACCCCAACACCAGCTGCACATAGGATCATAAACATAAAATAGCGTTGCAAGATTCATATCGTCGACATTACCCAGAGTAAATTGATCATTAATCAATATTGAAAGTTGAGGGACTTGCATGGATATAAGCCACAGTATTGATGGATTCACCCTCATACTGCCGAAACATCATCAAATGACTGCCCCTTCGTATAAAAACCACCTCAGATTACCTTGTTCACTAATAATGTCCAATCAAACAGTGTTTTATACTGTATCGAAATATTCACGTTCAACTTAAACCAATATAGAATGCATACAGGAAGTATTTTAAGTATCCTAGTTTTCTCTCTAACTAGATAAAACGAAGACCTGCAACCTGTGTCTAAACTCAAGCCTGATGTCACCATCATTCGCAGCGGTATATTTACCCAATGGGATGAAGATAGCGATGAACTGCCAAAATTAACTAAAGCTACAGTGCATGTTCCAGCCGAAATCGATATTGAATTTGGTTTTGTCGCTCAAATTAAAAAAGCCAAGAATCAAGTTCTACGCTACTGCATCTACCATCCTAATATTCCAGATGACAACGGCGATATACGCCCGCCATTTGACGGCGAAGTCTACGTAAAATCTAACGATTGGAAGTTCTATATAGGTGATACCATTTGGGCTCCTGAGCATAACAAAGTCGGTAAATGGCGAATGACACTTGAGCTAAAGGGCAAGGTCATTGCAGAGAAAACCTTTAAAGTTCACATGAACCAAGAAGATGACAAAATCGGCGCTTTCTGGAAGCGCCGTGGATTTTAGTCAGTATATTTTCTAGCAGCAATTTCGGTCAGGTATCGCTTAATCATCACTGCAATAATAGCTGTGCACTTGAGGAGAGATTGATTTGAGCCCACTGGAAAAGCAACACTATTCAGCAAAAATAGTCACGGTTTGCGACTATATAGCCCTGCACTTAGATGACAAACTGGATGTAGAGCAGCTGAGCCAAATAGCTCAATTTTCAAAGTACCATTTTCATCGGCAGTTTCAGGTATACACCGGCTTAAACGTTGGAAAATATATATCGATGATGCGCCTGAAAAGAGCATCATACCAATTAGTTTTTCACACGAATGAGCCCATAACGAATATCGCTTTCGATGCTAGTTTCGAAAACTCTGAATCTTTCTCTCGTGCATTTAAAAAAGCCTTTAAACAAACGCCGTCTCAATTTCGACTCACTCCCAATTGGCAACAATGGAGCAGCGAGTATGACAAGGTACAGCTAACGAGGAATGACTCTGTGAAAGTAGAATTAACAACACGAACAGCCACCATGGTTGCCGTCTTTGAGCACCATGGCGCGCCCAGCAACTTAAATAATTCCATCCAAAAATTTATTACTTGGCGCAAAGCTAGTCAAGAGTCTCCAATTGCATCAAGTGAGACTATTGGCATCCCTTATAACGACCCCAATAGTGTGCCGGCGGAGCAGTTTCACTTTGATATCTGTGGTTCAGTTACTAAAGAGGTGCAACCTAATGTTGATGGCGTTATGACTAAGACCATTCCAGGTGGTCGCTTCGCTAAGATCCGCCACTTAGGATCTCACCAACAGATGGATGACAAGATCTATCAATTTTATCGTGAATGGTTACCTAAAAGTGGTGAATCTCTGAGTGATTTCCCACTATTTTTTCAATACATCAATCTGTTTCCAGAAGTCTCAGAAAGCGAGCTGGTTACAGATATCTATTTCGCATTGAAAGATTAAGAGTAGAGAAGAAAAGCAGTGAGCATTCACAGCATTCCTCGAGCAAAGAGAGTAAGTAGAACTACCTGATACACTTGCTCTTTGCTTTCGAGACTAATCAACTATATTTCAGGAAGAAAAAGTTGTCATAGCAGTCCAGTATCAATGTTGAACTTCCCCCCAAAAATTGGCGAATGATTAGCATTATATTTCGCCTATAACTCTTCAAAGACTTTGCTTATTTCATTCTGCGAAGTAACTGCAGGGGAATGAAAATTCGCTGTAACAGATACATTGCAGCACCTTTCTTTTAGGAAACCATTTTAAGGGATTTTGGTGAATACAAAAATTTCAACTTTAATACTTATAGCTTGTGTACAATTCTCGCCTGACAGTAAAGCCAGCATACTCAATAAGCTCTGCCAAACCACTGTCGATTGCAGCCAAGGCAATACCCTAGTTACCAGTGAGGATACTGGCAAAATATACTTAGACGGTGCTTATACCGGGCTGAGTACGCCAAATATGCTCAACCTTGACGACGGTCAACATATTATCTCGGTAGGTACCGATGAAAAAAGGCAGTATTTAAGGCGTGAAGTGACTTATAAAGATAAGCCACTAGCAGTAAATCTAAATCAAAATAACCTCGTAAAACCAAAAGTCTGGAAAGCACTGTTTGTTGGAGTGCCAACCAGCCAAGGTACAACTGAGCTTGGTAAATGTAGCACCAGTTTCAGTCAAACTGATTTAGATGATGGCTTTGAATTCTTTAAACAGAACCTCAAGCAGCATGTTGAGCCTTTTTCTTACAACACCATAAAATGGCAAGTTGATCGCCGAGATCTTACCGAGCCAGCTGAGTTAACTTACAATCCTAAAAACCAATGGTTCACATTAGAGCCAGAACAAGGTTTAGCACACTTAACAGATATAAAGCCTGGCGAATACGACACCATATTTTTCTTTTGGCGCGAACAGCAGCGAGATTGTAGCTTTAAAAGCCCTTACTTTGGCCTTGCCTGGTTAGAACCTATGTCAGAAGAGACCAACAAAACCGGCTATGTCACAGTAAAGTTCAACCCTGAAGAGATGGGCGTTAAAAACAAAATCACCGAATACCTCAATAACGATCCAGGTGTTTGGACCCATGAGTGGTTACATGTGGTGATAGAACAATTTTACCCAGAGCGTGGCATCAATACGCCAATAGCACCAACTGACAAATTAATATTACACTCAGCAACGGCGTATGGTTATCAATATCCTTGGATCGACTGGTACCACGATCTTATATCAGGCCAAGTAGCTTTAGGTAAAGGTTTTGCAGGTATAGGTCCTGAGGCGTTATTAAACTGCTCAGTCGCCCAAAGTGCAACTAATCAATGCTCGCAATAGTGAATTGAAATAATCCTAACCTCATATATTTTCTAACTACCAATACAGAAGCCATTATCCACCGATACTTGGTTTCTGTAGTAAATAGCAGCCATAGTCACAATCAAAATACTAGAAAATAACCATACAAAAAAAGACCTATACATTAGCATTTACAAAAATACATCCACCCAAACAAACTGTAACGTTTTTAAAACCAAATAAAACAAAGGCTTAATATTAACAGCTAAAACCCTCTTTCTCAGCTATTGAGTTATACAGGGTGATCCACCTATGATAGTTCAATAATAATTACAATAGTCATAGGTTCACTTTTTAAATGACAAGTGCTAAATACCAAGTCGGCGAGTGTGAGTTGGACTGCAAACTTATGTCGCTAAATTATCAGACTCAATCCATAAAACTATCATCAAAAGTTTACCAGCTACTATTACTCTTCATTAATAATCCAGACAATATCGTATCCCGCCAGCAAGCTACTGACAGCTTATGGCTAGGCAATGAAGCGGTTGGCAAGAAGGGATTTACCAATGCTATTTGGGTGATCAGAAAAGCATTCAAAGAGTTAGGTGTTGAAGATGAAGTTTTTAATACCTTACCAAAATTAGGCTATCAGCTAACACTCACAGTTAAGCTCGCTGAACCATCAACAACCAAGCGCAGTATTAACCAAAAGCAAATTGTACTCATCGCCCTTAGCCTGCTTTTTATCGGCATAATCGGATTCTTTTTCCTCCAAAGTACAGCTAAAGAGGTAACCAACAAGCCTGCAGCGGTGACAACAGACATCTTCAAAACGAGTAAAATCAAGGTGACCAATTATGAAGGTGTTGAGGAGCACCTTAGTGTGTCACATGATGGAACTAAACTTGCCATGCAGTGGCGAACAGAGAACTTAACTGGCAAGATCTATATTAAAGATCTTATTAGCGTAGATGCACCTCTGACACTTATCTCCTTTGAAAATAATGAAGAGGCCTCCCCTTCATGGTCGGTCTCAGATGAGAAGCTCGCCTACGTGCGCATTAATCAAAGTGGTGAGTGCCAAGTCAGAGTCAGAAACCTAGTTAATAATACTGATTCTCTTATCGCATCGGATTGTTTTTATCTGCCATACAAACGCGTAGTTTCTTGGTCTAGTGTGGATGACGACCTTTTAGTTTACGCTAAGCAAAATGAAGACAGTGTCGCCCTAGTCAGCTATAACTTAACCACAGGTCACAGCAAACAACTTACCTTCCCAAACAGAAATGAGATCGATTATGCACCAAAGTGGCTAGCTGCTGATAGTAAAATAGCCTATATACGCGAGAGTGGAACGGCAACAGTAGCAAACCTCATACTACAAAATAGACATGGTGAGGTAAAAACGCTAATCGCCAATAACGCCAGCATTGTCGACTTTGATTATTCAACCAAAAACGATCTTTTTTACGTCAATAACGTCGATGGTGCTAGCGCAATTATCTCACGTATTCGCAGTGATGGCACAAGGTTAGCACCTATTCGAAACGCCAGTTTACCGAGCAGTATCACCCAATCAGATATCAACGACCAGCTCTACATCACTGAGCATATATCCAAAGAGTATATTACCCAGCAATCTTATAACGGAGACGGCATAATTAGACGTATTTCATCATCGTCTCGAGATATGTATGCCAGATACTCAACCACTAACGATGATATATTATTCATGTCGAATCGTTCCAAACTATGGTCTGTTTGGAAAAATAACCAAGTCAGCAGTAAAAACTTAACTAAAAATCTCGGCAACGTTACCGTACCCGCTATCTCTCCCGTCAATACCGATTTTGCAGTCAACATCACTGATAATGGTCGCTCCTCACTATTTTTAGGCGATATAAACTCTGAAAACTTTAGTGCTATCGACATCAATGGACTAGAGGCCGATAACCTCAGCTGGTCTAAAGACGGAGAGTATCTTTACTTTAAAGGTTCTAGTCACGATCAAGTCGGCATTTATAAGCTTCATGTTAATTCAGGCGAGCTCGAGAGCATCATTCAAAATAATGCCGTTTATGCCGTTGAAGGCGAAAAAAGTTCTGTTATCTATCTGTCCAAGTTCAACGAAAATGGCATCTGGCGTTATGACCAAGTCACAGGTGAACTCGTACAAGTTACCGATAAATTGGCGAAGTTTGATTTTGGCTCGTTCTATTATGAGCAAGGCTATCTCTATTATATTTCACGGCAATCTAAGCTTGATATTATCGAACGTATTGCAGTGACAAACACCTCAGAGGTTCAAATTATCAAGCAGTTTCCAGCAAATTCTGTCCGCAAATTTTTTGGCCTTTCCTCGGCGGATAACCAGTCGTTTCTTGCCACGTTAAAAGTCGCAAATGAGGCGGATATTTTTGGTTATTCATTAGTAGAAAATCAAAATTAGAATGCGATTAACTATTTGATAAAATTAAAAATAGATGTTTATCGGACATTAAAAATACCTTAAAAGAACAAAATACGGCTAATATTTGAGTTCCTTCATATTGTACCTGCATTAGCTGCAGGTTATTAAATTGTAATGGCCACTTTGCAGGTGGCATTACAATTTAATAATAAGAAGGAATGGAAATGAAGTTTAATAAATGCACACTCGCATTATGCGTCTCTACCGCCATTCTGTCGGGTGCTCTACAAGCGAATACTCAGACTGAATCACTGTCAGCATATACAAGCACTCAACAACAAGAACGTGCTACTTATACGCTGTATTTAACGAGTCCCTCCGCTACCGAAGTCCAAGGTAATAACCAAAACTACAAGCAGCGCCTTGCTCAAGTCAGTCACTTCCAAGACCAAGTTTTCAACCAAATTAAGGCCATTGATCCACACGCGACACTTGTTGCTCGCTCAGGACTCGTCGCCAATATGATCAATGTTGAACTGCAGAATAGTTCACTCCAAAAAATTAAAGCGCTTGTAGCGATTGAGCGAGTCTTCAGTGCTAGCAATACTTCAAGCGTCAAGCAAAGAGATAGTCTTCAGAACACTGCACGAGCAGCATCGACTACAGCCGAGAAAGAGGTGGCTTTACTCACGCCATATACAGGTAACGACTCTGCAGGTGCTGGAGTGAGTGTTGCGATAATGTCTACCGGCATCGATTACACTTTGCCTATTTTTGGCGGCTCAGGTGTGTATGGCGAGAATGATGATCCAGAAACTCCGCCTCCAGCAGGTAGTTATTTAGAGGCTTTGGAAAACGGTGCGATTGAGTACAGCGGTTTTCCAACAGCTGTCATCGCTGGCGGCTGGGATTTCTCTAGTGAGAACTACGGCAACGACGCCAACCCAATCGATCAAAACTTAAGTTACGAGTCGTGGAATGGTTGGGTGTACCCAACAGGCATGGGAACTGAGCTTGCCAGTATTGTCCACCAGCTTGCGCCAGGAGCCAGCCTGCATGCCTATAAAATCTCTAACGTGTCAGGCGCAAGCTGGGATCCCTCTTATATCACGGCATCAGCGCCAACCTTAGATAAATTAGTGCAAGCTTTCGAACACGCACTCGATCCTAACCAAGATGGCGATACCAGTGATCGTATCGATATCGCACTATTAGAAGCGGCTGGTGCTGGCGCATTTTTTGATATCGATGGCAATACTTCCGTCAGTTTAATCCAGATGTTACTGGCCCGCGTATCAGCACAAGGCATGACGGTCATTACTCATGCTGGTGACCTTGCCGAGTACTCACTTTACGGTGACGCTGATACCAAACATCGTAATTGGATTTCCGCAGAAGGCAGCGTGACTTCTGCCATAACCGTGGGTGCTGTCGATTATGCCGAAGATGGTGAGACACTGGTCGTTCCGAGTTGGGCAGCCATGGGGCCAGTCCGTGGCTCACAAAATTTAAAACCAGAAGTGGTGACCTTTACTGCTGATCAACCTGTGGCAAAAATCTCTAATGCCGATGAAACCGCCGCTAAATACGGAACTCGTTCAGGGGCTATGTCTGCTGTGGCAAGAATAGCCGCAGCGGCTGCAGTCATTAAGAGTCAGTACCCAGACTTTGGTCCCGTTGAGATTAAGGCGCTATTAGCCAATACCGCCAACATCGATAGCATTTTAGAAAGCGACGGCATGACACCGGCTGAGATCTACTCGATTGGTCACGGTATTGAAAATGTAGATGCAGCTATCAGCTCACCAATAGTCGCTTGGGAGACCAGCTCGAATCAGCCTTATGTTCAATTTGGTATGCACGAGATTGCTGGCAGTAAGACGATTAATAAAAATATTACGCTGCGCAACCTCTCTGACAGCGCGCAAACCTACGCCCTCTCGTTCAAGATGGTTGGCGACAAAACGGCCCATCAAGCATTAACGTTAAATCTACCAGAGTCTGTCAGCATACCTGCTAACTCAAGTGTGGTTATCCCAGCCACTATGATCGTAGACGCGGCAAAGCTGCCGCAATGGCCTCTGGTACGAACAACAGATCACAGCGATGTCAATCTAAAGGCGACAGAACTGAATGGTTACATTAGCCTCAACTCTGAAGATAAGCCTGAAATTAATCTAGGCTGGATGGTGAAGGCACGTCACGATACGACTATCACCAAACGCCCCAACGCCATTGAATTCCCCATCTATTTGGGTTGGAATCCAGATATATCCAAGACAGAATGGGACCATCTAGCCTGGGGGAGAGAATTATACCCGGATAATCAGTTTGGTAATGGTTCTTACCAAGGTTATGTGGCTACCTTTATCAATGATTCAGCCACAGAAACCAGCTTCCAAGCCTACCCGTTGATCTTGCAAAACAGCCAAGTGCGCTCTGAATTAGAAAATATTAAAGGACATAAAATCAAGGCCGTAGCCGGCGCTGTTTATGACGATGCCATGTGCAGTGTTACCGGCAAAAAACTCAATATCGCCGTCAGTCTATTTGACCGTGCAGACGTCGCGATTGCCAACTATCAAGAGCGCGGACCACAGTTATTTGCCTACGATCTATTCTTAGAATCACTGGTACTTGAAAATGGCTGGAACGAGAGCTTTGAAGGCGCCAACATATGGGACGACGCACAAAAAGTGAACCAACCTTTTGTCGCGCTTAATGCCAAAGGCCAACCAACCACTTACGTCATTGATTACAACGTTCCCTATGACTATAGCAATCCAAGCGGCCGCTATAAAGAATCATCATTACCGGCGTTTTTTGCCAATAACGGCAAGAATGTTGTATCGCAGGTTTGTCTCGAAGATATGTTCCATCATGAACTCGATAGCGTCGAAGACTTTGACCAAAACTTTGGCTTTCATATCCAGACCGATCGCCATACTGGTACAGAACAATATGAAGCTATAGCACAATTTAACCCCATTAAAAGTGGCTACTATAGCGAAATGGAAACCTGCCGATTCGATGAATGGACTGGCGGAACTGTATGCAGCACCACAGCCGATGATCGCACGGTACACATAGGTTTTGCAGCTACGGGGCAAGATGCGGCTATCGGGGATCTTGAATTCACCCCGACTTACACCGCGCAACCGGGCGAAGAGATCTATATTGCTTCAGTCGGTGCATCTGAGCTAGCGGGGATTGGCCAAATAGCGAAACCTAAAGGCTTTATGGTCGTTAGCGTTAACGACGACTTTATGCAGCTAGGTTACAACTCTCTAGACGATGGCGATGGTTCACTTATCGCAAAAGCGGATGCAAACCAAGTATTCAGTGTTGCTGAAGGTGTTGAAGTGGGCACTGTCGTTGGCAGGATTGAATTAGACACACAAGGCTTCTTCACTTACGACTCAACAGAATATGCAGCGCTTTATCTGCATATCAGCAACACCTTAGTGGGTACTCCATTTGCGATTAATCAGCAAACCCATGAGTTATATGTGGCTAACCCTGCGGCAATTGATTATGAAAACAATCAAGAGTTTGAATTAAAAATCACCGCTCAAAAAGGCAATAGCATAGGAGAAACGGAAAGTATTACCATCATGGTAACCGACGTTAACGACATTGCGCCTGAGGTTAATGAAGACGTTGCAGCAGCACTTTCTATCACTAATCTGACCTTTAAACAGGGCGAATTAGCGAACTTCACACTCAATATCGGCGGCCTATTTACCGATGCCGAAGGCAACCCTCTTAGCTATGCTGTTGATGGTTCAAGTTTCAGCTCTCTCTCTATTTCTGGCAGTGAAATTTCAGGCCAACTAGATACAGAGGGAAGCCATCAATTAACGGTTACCGCATCTGATGGCCAGCACCAAGTCAGCCATAACCTCAGTGTTATTGCATCCATTGAGCCTGAAGCTGATAGCGATGATGGCGGCAGTTTAGGCATCTGGTCTCTGCTACTTGCAGGTTTAATTGCGCTACGTCGTCGCACCTAACACCCGTTAAGCATCTCTTCATATCCATCAGCAGGGAAGGCTCTAATGAGTCTTCCCTCTATATAGCAAAAATAGGTTATCAAATGAAAACAAGTAGTAGATATTTGGTTCTTAGTGCGCTGACTTCTATGTTGGCTTTTACCAGCCATGCAGACTCAGGAAAACCTCTTAACAGCATCAATACCGGCCAAGAAAAATTAAAACTAGAACGCGCCGATAAACTACGCACGGACGGGCTGTACTTTGTGCGCCTAAAAGACAGTGCACTCGCCAGCTATGACGGTTCGGTAACTGGGTATACCGCCACCAGCATTAAGGCTAATCAAACCAATAAAACGGCTGCTGGAGTATTAAACCTCAAATCTCAAGCCAGTGTGACTTATAAGCGCTACCTAGAGAATAAACAGTCTCAAATTACCCAAAGATTAAGTGGCAAAATCAACCGCACACTTAAACCGACACAGCAATATCAAGTAGTTGCTAATGCATTAGCCGTAAAGCTCAATGCAACTGAAGTTAAAATCATTTTAAAAGATGCTAATGTGCTTAGTGTCGAGCCCGTCGGTATGCACTTCATTCATACCTCTAGCGGACCTGAATTTATCGGCGCTAAAAAAGTCTGGCAAGGCATTAACGATATTCCTGGTACCAAAGGCGAAGGCGTGATTGTCGGCATTATGGATACAGGTATCAATGCTACTCACCCATCATTCAAAGCGGTTGGCGATGATGGTCATGTTTATAAAAACCCACTGGGCGAAAATCAGTATTTTGGTGATTGTCAGCAATATCCTAAATTTTGTAATAACAAACTTATCGGCATCATCAGCTATCCAGACCTTGTCGAGCACAGAGCCAGTACCGCCGATAACCTTGATGACTCATCCTTTGACGATTTGGCTGATAAAGCCAAGGTTGGTTATGACTTTCATGGCCACGGCTCTCACGTTGCTTCCACCACCGCCGGTAACATTGTTAAAGACGTCAGCTTCTATCTTGAAGTTCAAGAAGATGACGACAATATTATTGCAGAGAAAAGCGCCTTTGAGTTTCCAGCCATTAGCGGAGTTGCGCCACATGCCAATTTAGTGTCGTATCAAGTATGTGACGACGTCGGTGCTTGCTACCCTGAATTTACGATCCAAGCCCTTGAACATGCTATTGAAAATGGTGTCCAAGTACTTAACTATTCCGTCGGTGGTTCTGCCAGCGATCCGTGGGGCTCTGTGAGCACTGAGGCATTTTTAAATGCCCGTGAAGCCGGCATCCATGTCGCCACAGCGGCAGGTAACGCAGGCCCGACGGCCAGCACATTAGGCTCACCCGGTAATGCTCCGTGGGTGACCACTGTTGCCGCTTATACGCATAATCTGAGCTTTGATGAAAAAGGCCTAACCCAATTTTCTGGCGGTGACACAGCCCTTGCTGACTTATTCGGTCGCAGCATAACCAAAGGCTTCACCGGTAAAATAGTCCAAGCTAAAGACTATGATGACGCCATGTGTGAACAGGTCTTTGCCGCTGGCACCTTCAATAGCGATGAGATCGTTGTGTGTGAACGCGGCGTCAATGCCCGTGTGCGTAAAGGGATAAACGTAAGAGATGGCGGCGCTGGTGGGATGATCCTAATCAATCTAGATGGTGGAGCTGACACAGTCAATGATGATAATCATGTACTGCCCGCTATTCACTTAAATGATACTGATGGTCAATTACTCACTGATTGGCTAGCAAGCGGTAGCAATCATCAAGCGACAATAGAAGCCAGTGTCACCAGTACCGATGACACACTCGGCGATATTGCAGGTGTATTTAGCTCGCGTGGCCCTAATCTACCTTATCCCAATATTTTCGCACCTGATATTGCCGCACCAGGTGTTGATATCTATGCCGCCAATGCAGAAGACAGGGTATTTAAAGGTCAAACAGGTCATATTGCATATACGTCGATGTCGGGCACATCAATGGCTAGCCCTCATGTTGCTGGAGCGCTAGCCTTATTGAAAGCCGCGCATCCACAGTGGACACCAGCTGAAGCGCAATCAGCCATTATGTCAACGGCCTTTCAAACAACCTACCAAGATGATGACAATGACGGTGTAAAAGAGCGCGCTGATTTCTTCACTCAAGGGGCGGGCAGTATTCGCATTAATAATGCGCTAAAAGCCGGCTTATTAATGGCCATCACTAAAGCTGAGTATCTAGCAGCTAACCCTGAAATTGGAGGCAACCCAGGTGATTTAAACACGAGTTCAATGGTTAATAACGAGTGTATTTCAAACTGCACTTGGAGCCGCACTGTCACCGCAACACAAGACAGCAGCTGGACAGCCAGTTATGAGTACTTAAACAGTGGCTTCGAATTTGAGGTGACACCATCTCAATTTGCACTTAAAGCAGGCGACTCTCAAGTCTTAACGATTAAAGCCATTGCCAATGTCGATCTCGTTGATGAATGGGTACATGGTTACATTAATCTTCACAATGCAGATGCCAGCATGAGTGATACCCATCTGCAGGCGACTATTGGCTTTAAAGCCGGAGAGATCATCGACACGGTTTCAGCGCAGCTAAACAATGTCGATAATGTCATCGAACTTAATGACATTAAGACCTCAGGTAGCAACGACCTGCAAGTCAAAGGTTTTGGTTTGTTTAAATCGACAAGCACTAACGGCACAGCTATTGGCGCATCAAATGATGTCGAACGTAATAGCCCGGCATACAATCAAGAAGTGCTGTTCACAACCACGACGGTTGTTAAGCCTTACACCAAACGCCTAGTTGTTGAGATAACGGATTCAACTTCGCCAGATATGGATCTCTATGTCGGTATCGATGAAAACAACGACGGCAAAGCTGACGCCTATGAGATGTATTACTCATTGGTGTGTATAAGCGGTGAAATCGATTCCAACGAGAAATGTGTTATTGAAACACCGAGAACAGGTAACTACTGGATATTGGCACACAACTTTGAAGGCACAACAGCAGACGAGCCAGACGATGTCACCGTGCGGCTAACCCATATTAACTACACAAACGAAGCCAGCTTTGATATTGATGCCCCAACAAGCGTTGCGCAAGATGAAGTATTTGACGTAACCCTGAGCGTTAACGGTTTTCTAGATGATAGCCAAACTGTAACGCCACTTGAAGAAGGTGAAGTCTATTATGGCTTGCTTGAGTTAGGCACCACCTCAAACTTAGTACGCAATATCGGTGGCACCTTGATAAAAGTGACAGGTCTCGCGCCTGTCGAGGTGCCAGTAAACACGGCGCCGACTGTTGCAAAGCCACTTAGCGATGTTGAAGCTCAACTGTCGTCTGACGGCACTGTTAGCGTCAATATTGATGTATCCGAGGTGTTTAGCGATGCAGAACAGCAGCCTCTAACGCTAACCGCGTCAGGTGTTGAGGGAATTAGCCTTGTGGATAATACATTAAGTGTAACCTTCAGTGCAGCGGGCAGTTACAGCGTAACGCTCTCGGCCTCTGATGGTGAGTTTAGTGTTGCAGATCAATTCAGTGTCATCGTTGCCGCCCAGCAAGTCGTTACCCCTGTCGATCCTCCCGCTGAGAAATCGAGCGGTGGTGCACTTGGCTACGCACTACTTTTACTGTGGTTCACTGCGATGTTACGTCGTAAAATACCTTAAAGCAGACCTTATATTTTCAGCCGAAACGTTAGTAACATAACACTAGTGTTTGGGTCTCGGTAAAGCAGTAACTTGCCCACCGATACAAATAATACTGATTGGTATAAAGCCCACTATCTTATCAATAGTGGGCTATATTAATATGCAGCTAATACCAATTCCATTAAAGAGTTGACCATTCAGCGGGAATTTAAATCACTTTAGACAAGCACGTGGGTTGTAGCTAATAGTTATTCTCGGCTCTAGCATTCGGTAATCGCTCCATGCATTACTCTCGATAATTGCTCCTGCATTATTCTACCTTCGACCATCCTTGGTCTCGTACCTCCTAAATCTGACTACCAAGGATGGCGGGAATGTCTCATTTTGTATGGAACAAAATAGACTATTTAGTCGTGCTTCGCTCTACCTTCTGCATCTGACCGCCATGGAAGGAGGAAATGTCTTATTTTGTATGGAACAAAATAGACCATGCAGGCGTATATCGAAAGCCACTTGCG
>NZ_JBFRIY010000013.1:0-246 GCF_041468565.1 Shewanella sp. 10N.286.54.B9 | reverse complement strand
CTTCTCAGGACATTCACTGCAGCGTTGCATTGTCTTAAAAAGGAATAACCATTTCTTCCACAATGCGCCTTGAATTGAAAGCCCTGAGAAAGCTCTGAATTGATCACATCTTTAATGGAATTGGTATAAGATCGTGGGCTCGAATCGGCAAGAACCCTAGAGCCCTACTCAGCCATTTAAAATATAGAAAACAAAAATCCCGCTGCCTCTCTCTATATTCGGCTCTTCTTAATGTGGCGCAGAGAT
>NZ_JBFRIY010000012.1:91442-92920 GCF_041468565.1 Shewanella sp. 10N.286.54.B9 | reverse complement strand
AATTCGTGGGGATCCGTCAGGGTCAGTGTAAACTTTATTTGATTGCCATATATTTATCAATTCCACAACCTACTTTTAGACCCTTTGCACTAACTGATTTCTGTCCATCTGCGTGTTAGCAAATCTTGACAGGCACGTTCGTGTCGGGTGGACGACACTTGTTACCAGGTGTCATTCTTTTAAATCACGTGTTTCTTGATAGTTCAAATAGAAGAATCATACAGAATGGTTGGATTTCTGCAGAGCGAGAATAATAAGCTTCCACCAGACTGTAAGTCTTATAAGTCGAGGCCTACAGAAGAGCTTTAGACTCTTTCTGAAATGGACGCAAAACCTTTTCTCCCCACTCAATAAGGCAGTTTATGCCGCCTAAATTTAAAAATTATCTATTTACTGCAATGCCTTAGTAGTGATAGCTTGTTAAAAAATTAACGAGTTGCCAACAAGGTTGTCGGGCGACTAATGAATAAGCTGTTAGGCATACAAGGAGAGTTCAGTGAAAAAATTAACTTTAGTATTCATATCCCTTATTTTAGCTTTTTCAACTTCAGCAAATGATAAGTTCACGGCAGATCAGTTAATCGAAAAAGCAAAGGCATTTGTATCAGCCAAAAATGCTCGCCAACAACCAAATACAACCACTAAAGAAATAGATCATTATATATCGCTACTATCTGATAATTTCATCGATGAACATGTTAAGTTCAATTTTACGTATACTGATAAAACGAAACTCCGTTCAGATATGGTTGGTAAACTAAAAGATGAAGTTATAACCAGCAATATTGAGATAAATGAAATTATGGTCGGGGCTAATGTTGTTTTTATAAAAATGACTGAAATGGGTAAAATTAGGCCTGCGCATTTAGATAAAACAATTGAATATAGTAAAACTAATATTGTCTCATTAGAGTTTAACGAATCAGGTCTAGTAAAGCATATCCGCAGACATCACGGTTAATGTATGCCTAATAAACGATTATGGCGTCAATAGCTAAATTAGAGCTTTTGGCGCATCCCATATTACACCATCTCTTAGCATCGAGTTTAACGTTACAACCATCTTTCTGACTCAGACAATTATCGCTACTTTCTTTTGCTTGCCATACTTTCACTAATGATACTCATCACTTTAAGAGCTTTAGCTCTAACGCATTCCTGTCCAAAAGTGAGTTAACAACTACCATGGGCTTGCTAGGTATTCATCTGGGTTGAGCTGTGCAAGCTTCTAAATCATGGATGATTTAGCAGAGCCTATAGGGATATATTCACGGCGGCTTGCAAAAGCTCAAGGCAGGTGAATTACATATGACTATAATACGTTCTCTTGACCGACCTTTAAACTCTTGGTGATGACTCGTTCATGTCCATTAAGGAGTCGGACTCTGGGAACCGGCTGCTATTCATCTGAATTGGGGCTGTGCAAGCTTCTAAATCATGGATGATTTAGCAGAGCCTATAGGGATATATTCACGGCG